>CAYTSZ010000244.1:0-1584 GCA_964440635.1 uncultured bacterium | reverse complement strand
GAATAATACCGTTCGGGCGGGATAGAACATCTCTAAATTTTTCCTCGACATCAGGCTGAAAACCCATCGCATCGGTTTGAAGCGCTATATCTTCCTGGCTTAACAACCGGAGCACGACACTTTCTCCAAAAACAGTGGGAAGTGTACTTACACGAAAATCAAGCTCCTGGCCGGCAAGTTTCAACCTTATCCTGCCGTCCTGAGGCAACCTGCTTTCCGCTATATCCAGGTCGGCCATAACTTTTATTCTGGAAATAACAGCGTGCTGAAGCTCTTTCGGCGGGGGGTTAAGTTCCTGCAGTACACCATCTAATCTAATTCTCACGATAAACCGATGTTCAAACGGTTCAAGATGGATATCACTGGCTTTGTTTTTAATCGCCTCAAGTAAAATCATGTTAACCAGCTTAATAACGGGCGTCTCATTGACCATTTCTTCAACATTTTGACCCAGATCGGGTCCGGATTCCGAGACAAAATCAACGTCGTCCTCAGTCATCTCGTCGATCACACCCGAAATGTGATCGGCCGAACCATATATATTGCCCAGAGCAGCCTCAATCTCATCAATAACGGCGATAACAGGTTCCACGTCTTTGCCCACAGTCATCTTTATTTCATCCATGGAAGCAATATCAAGCGGATCGGCGACAGCAATTACAACCTGATCATCCAGTTCTTCAATCGGAACTATCTGCCGGGAACGAGCTACTGTTTCAGGAATTATCTCGCTCAGTTCTTCACCGAGTCTATAGTCGGAGAGTCTTACATAGGGAATATTTAATTGAGTGGAAAGAGCAGCGGCAAGTTCAACACCTTCAATATGACCCAGCTCAACAAGCAACTCCCCCAGCTTTTTTCCGGTCTCTTCCTGCTGTTCGAGACCTTCCTTTAGCTGCTCTTCAGTAAGTATTCCGGCCGAAATCAATATTTCTCCAAGCCGTTTTTTTTGGATTGCCAAAAAAAAGAACCTCCCGGTCAATCAATTTTTTATCAGCCAAAAGGGGGAATAGCATTAGTATTATAGACACTTTTACCCCTGAATGTCAATAAAACAAGGGGTATATAAAATAAGCCGACCCCGGTTTTCCGGAGTCGGCGTTTTTGGTGGGGAAGGGCTATATATTTAGTTTCAAAACAAATAAATTATATTAAACCTAAATTTAAACGTCAAGAATTTTTTCCACCAGCGGCCGTCCCTGTAGTTTGTCTTTCCCTGGGGAAAAAACAGTTTGCAAGTTTATAGTAAAATCAAACCCTATTTTACCACAGGTCACGGAGGGAAGCGGAGGAACGTCAATACATTCAAGAAGGGTAACGTCAAAACCTTCTTAGCTCGCAGATTGGCGCTGATATACGCAGATTAAATTCAAAATCAAACCTAAAATATTTTTAACTTGATTATATAACTTCTTAACACTCTTCTCTGTTTTTGCTTTCATGTTTTATCTGCGTTCATCTGCGTTCATCTGCGAGCCAATGGTTTTTTGTCTTTGGTTCACAGATTAACTCAAAACCATCACCCAGACCCTCTGGATTCCGGCTCGCACTGTTCTTACACATCCTTGTGTTCGCAGCATTAGC
>CAYTSZ010000243.1:0-1671 GCA_964440635.1 uncultured bacterium | reverse complement strand
CAGTTGGTTTCTTACTTTTAACGCTTTTAAAGAAATATCAAAATGATAATGAAAGAAACGGTACATAAGACGTTCCAGTTCTTCAAGCGTTTTTATATCGAATTTAAACGATACTACCTCCGACCAGGAGAGATTAAAAAGTTTACGATACAGTTCGAGTGCCGGCTGATTTATACTGTATTCCTCCCGCTCACCGCTGCTACAATTGTGACAGAGCAGCCCACCCTGCGGGGAAAACCGCCAGGTTTTCGACTTTTCAGACCCACACTTATAACAAAGCTGCAGGGAATGACCCACACCTGTTTCCCGGGCCGTATTAACCAGCAATCTGTTCACAACCAGTTCAGGAGGGAAATAATCTTTTTGCAAATAATCAAAAGCTTTAAGCAAACGCGGCAGACAGCTCCCGGGAGATTCACCTTCCGGAAAAAGATCACGATATAAAGAAAGCAACGGCCAGATATGATAACGCAGATCTTCCCGCTGCAAAAGTTCGGAATATACGATATCAAGATCAACTTCGGTAAGAGTCCAGAAAGAATTGCGGCGCGCTTTATAAATACGAAGGAAAACTTTGTTGGGGGCTTCGAGACGACCGCAGTAAGTTTTTTGACTTCCCCGCCCGTGGGGAACCCTTACGGACAGACATCCTCTCTTGCTGAGCAGGGATATCTCCTGGTCGTTTTCAAATAGATTACGACGGTGGAGGATGACCCCTTCAGTATCCAGATACCCCATCAGATTTGTTCTTGATTCTCAGGCGTTTCTTCCCCGTTTTTTTCCTGCTCGGCCGAAGGTAAAATGAGTTTTACTTTCTTAACTCTTTTTTCGTCTGCGGCAGCCACTTTAAAAATAAAGTCTTTATAAGACAACTCATCACCTTCGAGTGGAATACGCCCCATTTCTTCGATAAGCATCCCACCCAGGGAATCGTATTTCTGTGAGGGCAGATCAATCTTCAAATAATCCTCCAGATCATCCAGGTCTATACGGGCATCAACGGTAAATACCCCTTCCCGAACCGGTCGAATCCAGTCGCGGCGTTCATCGTATTCATCATGGATTTCCCCCACAATCTGCTCGATAATGTCTTCCATAGTAATAATTCCGCTTGTCCCCCCATATTCGTCCACAACAATTGCAATATGAATCTGGTTGCGACGAAAATTGGCGAGAAGCTGATTGACCCGTTTTGATTCGGGAACAAAATAAGGGGGACGAACAATATCCCTCAGATCAAACTCATCCGGCCTGCCGTGATCAACGCGGCTTATGAAATCTTTAATATTTAAGATACCAACAATTTGATCGAGTTTATCCTCGTAAACCGGGAATCTACTGTATCCGGTCTCCCTTGCCATTTGCTGGGCGTCTTCATATGTATCTTCAACTTCAAGCGCTTTCACATCCGTACGCGGAACCATTATCTCCCGCACTACCGTCTCATCAAACTCAAAAACACTGTGCAGCATCTGCAGTTCTGTTTCTTCCAGCGTCCCCTCCTGGCGGCCGGCCAGAACCAGTGTTTTGAGTTCTTCTTCGGTTATCCGGCTCTGGCTCTCGGGCATTTTACCGCCAAACAGATGAATAAAAAACCGAGAGATACCATTCAGGATAACAATAAGAGGAATAAAAAACTGTTTCAACACAATTATCGGCCCTATAATAACC
>CAYTSZ010000242.1:0-1698 GCA_964440635.1 uncultured bacterium | reverse complement strand
CTATTTTCAAATCAAATTTTTCGAGGACGCTTGTGTTTTGCCGATAATTGGGCATCGTAATAGATAATTTATGAATAATGCAGGTTTAAAACTTTCTGCAGCTCTTTATTGGAAAGCATTACAGAAGGGAATATTTTTATTCAATTTTGAATGACCTGTTTGGTTCTGGCTTGTTCAGGTTAGATTTTATGAACTGAATGATTTTGTGTAATAAATCTGTGACATCTGAATTTGCTATTAAGTCAGGAGTTCTGAAATTTATCAGCTTTCAAAAGAGTTGTTTTTCAGCAGATATTTTCAGCATGGAAAGGATTGCAACAATTATAAATTCTTGTTTGCCTGAACAGCCCCCAACGCAACGTCATCATCCACGGGAGGAGTCAGGGGGCTCAGAACTCCGTAGCCCAAATTCTTTTCCTTTTTTCAACATAAAGGCGCGGGCTTCTTCATAGTTGTTATGAATTTCACCTTCAAGAATGGCCTCTTTTATGGCCGATTTTATTTCGCCTACCGTTCTGCAGGGAGGTAACCCGAAAGTTTTCATGATCTCCTCACCCGATACAGGAGGCTGAAAATTTCTGATTCGGTCTTTTTCTTCAATCTCTTTTAGCCTTTGACGCACCATTTTAAAATTGCGCAAAAACTTCCGGACTTTAACTTCATTTTTGGAGGTGATATCGGCTTCACAAAGGGTCATCAGGCTGTCAATGTCATCACCCGCTTCGAACAACAAGCGGCGAACAGCCGAATCGGTAACTTCGTCTTCACTGAGCACGATGGGACGCATGTGCAGTTCTACCATCTTCTGGACAAACTTCATTTTGTCATTCTGAGGCAACCGAAGTCGTTTAAATATCTTCGGAACCATTTTCATACCCACGTGGTTATGGGCATGGAATGTCCATCCCTGATTGGGATCGAAACGTTTGGTGCGTGGTTTGGCAATATCGTGCAATAGTGCCGCCCACCGAAGCCAGAGATCATCGGATTGCGGAACCAGTTGATCCAGTACTTCGAGCGTGTGGTAAAAATTATCTTTGTGCCCTATGCCATTTATCTTTTCTACTCCCTTTAAATCCTGCAGCTCGGGTAATATCATGGGGAGCAGACCGGTTTTGTCCAAAAGCTTAAACCCTGTTGAAGGTTTATAAGCCATTAAAATCTTATTGAGCTCCTCGGAGACCCTTTCCATGGACACAATCTTCAATCTTTCTTTCTGAGCGATAATCCCTTCAAAGGTCTTTTCTTCTATTCTAAACCCCAATTGAGTAGCAAAGCGTACAGCTCTCAACATTCGCAAAGGATCGTCAGAAAAAGTCACCATTGGATCCTGCGGAGTACGAATAATTCCTTCTTCAAGGTCTTTCATTCCGTTAAACGGATCAAGCAGCTCTCCAAACGTTTTTTTATTCAAAGACAGAGCCAGGGCATTTATTGTGAAATCGCGCCGGTTTTGATCATCTTCAAGAGTACCGTTCTCCACAACCGGCTTTCGACTATCTTGCTGATATGATTCCTTGCGGGCCCCGACAAACTCAACATCCAATCCTCTGTATTTAAACATTGCAGTGCCAAAATTCCTGAAAACACTGATCTTCAGTCCACCTAATTTTTTTGCTACTTTTTGCGCTAATTCAATGCCGCTGCCCACAACAACAACATCGATATCGGTGGTAGGACGATTGAGAACAATATCCC
>CAYTSZ010000241.1:0-1743 GCA_964440635.1 uncultured bacterium | reverse complement strand
GTTCGTAACCGGGTACACCTGGGAATTGCGCCCGCCAGTGCCGGGAAAGGTAGCTGCCTTGAGTATATTGCCGGCTCGCGCGGCTGGGAACCGGGTGAGATGCTCTGTATAGGTGATTCGGCAAATGACAGGGATATGCTGGACGGTAGATTCGGATTCAAATCTGCGACCGTGGCGAATGCGGAACCGGAGATAAAAACCGTAGTTCGGGAAAATGACGGGCTTGTTTTGAAGCTTTCCGCCGGTCATGCCATAGTCGATTGTTTTGAACACCTGTTAAATCAGGCCAGAAACTTAACATGAAGGACAGCCGGGCGGATGTTGAAACTACCGGTCAGTTTCTGGGAACTGATTTTTCCTGTCTGACCTCCGGTATACCCGGTACATCGGGAGTTATAAAAGAACGCCCGGAAGATTTTGTTGTCGAAGAGATACCTCTTTATGAACCTTCGGGAGTCGGGACCCATCTGTATTTCGAGGTGGAAAAAACAGGCATTTCTACCCCCCGGGCGGTAAAGATGGTTGCCTCTGCACTCGGGATTAAAGGTTCGGACATAGGTGTGGCGGGGAATAAAGATTCGTTTGCCAGAACAGTTCAGAGGATGAGCGTTGAACATATTGAAGCCGCTGACCTGGACAAAATTGATCATCCCAATTTGAATATACGACCGCTCGGGTTTCATAAAAATAAATTGCGCGCCGGGCATCTTGAGGCCAACAGATTCAAGATTAAAATCAGAGATAATAATCCTGGCAGCAAAAATAAGGCCTCTGAAATATTAAAAATACTAAAAGAAAAAGGAGTTCCTAATTATTATGGTCGCCAGCGTTTTGGGCGACGGGGAGACAGCGGTTTGCTCGGCGAAATGCTGGTCAAAAATCGATTGAAGGAATTTGTTCAACTTTATCTTGGCCATCCTATGGACAATGACCCCCCGGCAGTAAGTAAAGCTCGCGCTGTTTTTGACAGGGGCGAACCCGAGAAGGCTTTTGAATACTGGCCGAGCAATTACAACGCTAAACGAAATGCACTTGCTGCTTACGTGCAGACCGGTCGCCCCGGTCCTGTACTCAGCGCCGTTCCCCGCCGTATGCGACGTTTATTTGTGTCTGCTTTTCAGAGTTTTATTTTTAATAAAATACTTTCTCGTCGTCTGCCTGAAATTGATAAACTATTTACAGGTGATATTGCAAAAAAAGAGGATAGCGGTGGAATTTTCCATGTGGAGGATCCGGCCGCCGAACAGCCAAGAGCTGATAAATTTGAAATCAGCCCCACCGGTCCCATGTTTGGCACTAAATGCTGGATGGCGAAGGGGAAGGCCGGGCAGATAGAGGAAGCAGAATTTAAGCGTTTTGATATTGATCCGGGAAAAATAAAAAAAGTGGGTTCCTTGCGCTTGAATGGAAGCCGGCGTTCCTTGAGATTTAAAATCAAGTCCCCCCGTGTAAACAAAGAAAATGATGAACACGGGGGCTTTCTGGAGATATCTTTTACTTTGCCCACGGGTTGTTATGCTACGGTGTTATTGCGTGAAATAATAAAACCAGAGCATACGTAATTGGTTTGACTGGTATGGTAGTTTCGTAGGATAATGATAACCTTGGATATCAGTTATTGATATAAGGAGTCCTAATATGAGCGGAAGTAAAAATATTGATATTGAAAAGATTCCTGAGATTGTTAGTTGGGAGGTCACCCAGGCCCGGAGTCATTCCTGCAAACACTGTCGGATTGAAGGG
>CAYTSZ010000240.1:0-1797 GCA_964440635.1 uncultured bacterium | reverse complement strand
GAAAAATTTCTTTTTGATTGGTACTGTTTCTTCGCAGAAAATTTAATTGATTACCTCACCTCGCCTCCACTTTTGGAGCTGAAAGGTTCTCTGGCCGGCCAGGACTGTTGTCTGGTAGGACCGGGAGCGGATCTGGACGACAGGCTTGATCTACTGGAAAAAGCTTCGAAGGGCTGGCTGATCGCCCTGGACACAGCTTTACCGGTACTTTTAAAGCTTGACATTGAACCTGATTTTGTGGTCTGTGTGGACACTGGAGAATCAAATCTTCACTACCTGGAGGATTTTCCTGAAACCGGCACTTTAATTGCCCCGCCTTATATGCGCCCGGAAGCAATCAAATATGCCAGGAAGGTGAGATTTTTCGAACCTAATTTTCCTGCCGCCCAGTGGTTGAAACCAGAATTCCCGTCTCCTGGTTTTCTGGCGATGAGCGGCAGCGTTTCAATTACGGCGCTGGATTTTATCGGTCTCTTAAATCCACGCAGTTGTTTAATGCTGGGCATCGATCTCAGTTACAAAAATGGTCTCCCCTTCTCCC
Source organism: uncultured bacterium (assembly GCA_964440635.1). GTDB lineage: Bacteria > T1Sed10-126 > T1Sed10-126 > T1Sed10-126 > T1Sed10-126 > CAYTSZ01. The sequence continues at coordinate 1,256 of CAYTSZ010000240.1, read as the reverse complement.
GGCTGAGCCCTATCTACGATAAACTGGTCGAGAACATTAACCGGTTCACAAGCCTGCCAAACAAAATAACAAATGAACTTCAACGCTACGAATTAAAGACAGTTGAGCAGGGAAACAAAAAAATAACCAGCAGCTCACGATTTTTAAGCTGGGCAAACAGTCTTTCTTTTCTGATAGAACAATTTCCATTTCCCGTCTACCGTCCCCAATCCGACATTTTACCTTTAAAAAACACGCAACCACTGACTGAAGCAAAATTTGAATTTAAAAACGATAAAATCTGCAAAGAAAACGTGGAAATCCAGGAAGTGGATTACCGGGGGTTGTTTGAAAAACTTAAAAAACTTGAAAGCGAACTGGCCTCACAGAGGGGGGAACTGAACCTTATAGAAAGCTTATACTCCCGAGAAAAATCAATTGCCCGCCCGTGGCTAAGTTTTGCCCGCCAACTAATTGGAGGGGAAGAAATCATCCCTTACTTCCAGTGGGAAATAGACCGGCTGACCGGAGAACTGCAGGACGCCCGGCCAGAAAACCAGGAGGACATCTTCGGCCGGCAGTATGAAAGATGGAAAGAAATAATAGAAACCACCACAACCAGCCTGAACGGCGCTATTGAAGAAATAAAAAAACAGACAGACTGAGAAAAACAAAACAAATAAACTATACTTCGGCCTTAAAAGGCAAATAAATTCAGGCCGGTCGACAATTCTGCACCTCATCAGTGAGCTTAAGGTTTTAACTTCATATTTAGTATCATATAATTAACCAGTTTAATATTTCAAAAGGAGGTTAGATTCATGGCTTACGTAATTACTGAACCCTGCATTGGCACGAAGGACTCCGCCTGCGTGGAAGTTTGTCCTGTAGACTGTATTTACAGCACCGAAGAGGACGAACAGTATTACATCAACCCCGAGGAATGCATCGAATGTGCTACCTGTGTTCCCGAATGTCCGGTTGAAGCAATTTATCACGAGTCGGAAGTCCCTGACAAATGGGAAGATTTCATTGAAAAAAACGCCAATTATGATTTTTCAAATGCCGTCTCCGAACCCGGATTGTAGATAAGCAAAAAAAGGAAGCGGGAGAGTCAATTGCTGTCCCGCTTCCTTTTTTCTTAATACAGAGGCTGGTGCATAAATCCACGTGAACCGAGTTTGGGTTTATGCAACAACCTCTACAATGATTTTAATGCAATAATCTGTTAAACTTATATAGCAAGGTTTCACAATCGGGACGAGATTATATATGGG
>CAYTSZ010000239.1:0-1824 GCA_964440635.1 uncultured bacterium | reverse complement strand
GTGTTCGCAGCATTAGCACATCCGTGTGCGTCAGGGGCCGGAATGACGGTCAAAAACAAACCTCAAATCTCCCCAATGTCATTCCCGCCGGGCACTCAATCGGGGAGCTGCTGAAAATGCACAGAGTTCCCACTGGCGGTTCCCGATTGAGTGCTGGATGACCCGGTAATCCATGTTGAAGTTTGATGTTGATTGACAGGAGTAATTCAAAATCAAAATGGATTCCGGGGTCAAGCCCCGGAATGACGGTCAAAATCAACACCCAAACCCACTGGATTCCGGCTCGGGGGCCGGAATGACGAACTAAAACAGGTTGTTATTGTCGCCCAGCACTCAACCGGGAAGTCCCTTAAGAAGTTTAGTTTTTTACCTCATAACGCAATCACCTAATCACTTAATCACGTCTTAGCAATCAAAGTTACTCCCTGTTTTCGGTCAGGAATTCTCGCAATTTTTGCGAATATTTTTCTACGCCGGCTGCTTGAATCAGATTGTTATGGCCGGCTGATTCGATATACCATTTTTCTTTTGGCGCCGGCGCGGTTTCATATAGTTTTTCCCCGAGCCGGAAGGGTAGAACTTCATCTCTGCTGCCGTGAATTATTAACTTTGGAAACGGACCGTATTTTTCCTGGGCTTGTTTTAGATAAGAAACAGTTTCAAAATCTATGCTTAACAGTTTTCTGATTCCCGGTAGCGGCAAAATTGTTTCTGCTGCTTTGGCCGCTGAAGGGAAACCACTCTCGAGAATAACTCCGCTCACTTTACGCTCCAGAGCTCCACGGGCAACCACCGCAGTCCCCAGTGATCTCCCGTGCAGATAAATAACTGATGAACCGCTGTTTGCCGTAGCATAATCAATTGCCGCTTTTATATCCCTGTATAACCCCCTCTCCGAGGGACTGCCCTCGGAAGCACCATATCCCCGGTAATCAAAAATCAGGCCGTGAAAACCTTCCGGCAGGACAAGATCAAACCAGTAAATACGTCGACGTAAATCTCCCCCGTTACCATGGGCCATAATAAGAACCGGATTACCTGGCTGTCCTTTTTTCCAGACCCCCCACAGTTTCACATCGTCTTCAGTTTTAAAACTAACCTCCCGAAGTTCCGAAGGCAGGTTATCAAACCAGCTCTCATCAAAAACAGTCGGGTGATAAAGTCCCTGTTTTTGCTGGTGACGAACCCAGATAAAAATCAAAAGTAATATACCGGCCAGATAAAGCCCGGCGGTGGCGATTGTTTTTAACATAATAATTCTCCTGAAATATCAGTTAATTTTGGCCTTTAATAACTACTCGCAACACCAATATCCTGTTATCATTTAACAAATATTGCAAGGGGATAGTAGCCATGGCTGATTATCTGTTAAAAAATTTGAAGAATATCCAGCTTTCCGGTCGGCACGACAAGAAAGTGATCCTTCAGGCGGATCCCTACGCCGCGACTCCCTCTTATCAACTTTTTGACGAAATAAAACTAAAAAAACGCGGTATCAGTCCCCTGCTTGTAATCTGCGGGGTAGAAAATTACAGAGCTCTGCAAACTTTCCGCTCGGATCTCAAGCGTCATACCGCCATCCTTGCAGAACCTGACCCCGCCCGGCTGCGCCAACTGTTGACAGAGAAAGATCTTACCTCGTTTATTAAAAACAACAATATACTTTTTGTGGTGGGCAAGGCCGCCTGCCGGCTGGGTGATGAAATTGAAGCCTATTTCTCGGTGGCCGCCGTGGACAATATCCTGACCGTCCCTCCCGTGGATGAGAGGTCAACCGAATTTGATGAAGCCCTCAGTGATTTGGACAATTTTCGCAAAACATCC
>CAYTSZ010000238.1:0-2113 GCA_964440635.1 uncultured bacterium | reverse complement strand
GTGTTCGCAGCATTAGCACATCCGTGTGCGTCAGAGGCCGGAATGACAGTCAAAATCATCTCTACCCATCACACCAGTCCAGCAGTTTTGACTCTGCCTGTCATACCGGACTCGATCCGGTATCCAGTGGTTTTTCCTCTCTGTGTTTGACTGTTGACCATCAACCAGAAACCAAAAATCAAAAACAATGGATTCCGGCTCGGGGGCCAAAATGACAGCAAAGGCAAAGCCCCGAAGGGGCGCCATACTAACAGCCCGGGGCTTACGCCCCGGGCTAATATATGCCGGCCCGTTGGGCCTTGAAAGCAGTTGCAAGTTCAAAATCCTAAATCCAAACCCGCTTCTCTGTTTTTATTTATATGTTTTATCTGCGTCCACCTGCGTGCCAAAGTTTTTTTGTTTTTAGTTTTGGGAGTGGACTCATGGTTTAATAAGAGATACAGTGAAGATAAAATATTAAAAATAGCTGGCGGGGCAATCGATAAATAAACACCTCATTGTTGAGAGTCCGTAGCTGTCAGATATAAAATCAGGGAGGAAAAAATTATGCTATCCGAGGAACAGATACCCGGTGCGATACCCGGTGTGCCGGGAAGTATGGATGATATAGATCTTTCCGAAGCGTTTCTGCAGGATTTAACGATCAAGACAATTTACACTGAAGTAAAAATGCTCGGGAAACAGATAGCCGCCAGCCTGGGGCTTCCTTTTGGAAACATAGTCAAACCCCTTCTCGATAAACTCCAGCAAATACAGTATATAGACATTCAGGGGGGCGCCCAGTTCGCCGATGAATGGGAATACACGATCACCGATGCCGGTCGCAAACGGGTGAGGGAAATACTTGAGGAAAACAAGTATATAGGTCCGGCTCCAGTTTCGCTTAAGGAATATGACGATTTGACATCCAACTTCACAATAAGCGATGAACAGATAGACGAAGCTGATTTAAAAGATGCTTTCCATGACCTGGTTATTTCGCCCGATGTTCTGGATACCCTTGGCCCGGCAGTTAACAGCGGTAAATCAGTGTTTGTATTTGGTAAGCCCGGTAATGGAAAAACTGTAATGTGTGAGAAGATAATAGATGCTTTTAGCGGCCTGGTTGCCATTCCCCATGCTATTTTGATCGGAGGCACTGTGATAAAGTTTTTTGATCCTCTTTATCATGAATACCTGGAAATTCCTGACAAAACTATCGATGAACGCTGGATGGTGACCCCGCGGCCTTTTGTCAGTGTGGGCGGAGAATTAAGCATGGAGGAGCTGGATCTGATTTATAATCCCGAAGTGGGATTTTACGAGGCTCCTTTTCAGTTAAAAGCGAACACCGGTATTTTGCTGGTGGATGATTTTGGCCGCCAGTCCATGGACCCGAAAGAACTTCTGAATCGCTGGATTGTTCCCCTGGAGAAAAGAAGAGATTTTTTAACCCTGCACACCGGTTTGAAAGCGGATGTTCCGTTCGAGGTTCTGATTTTTTACAGCACCAACATTAATCCGGATGAACTGGTGGACGAGGCGTTTCTGCGCCGTTTGCGCTATAAGATTCACGCCAGTGACCCGGACGAAGATGAATACCGGGATATTTTTCGCCTGGAGTGTAAAAAACATAAAGTTTCTTATGAAGAGGAAATGGTGGAATATTTGCTGGAAAAACATTACCGTAAAGGCGAGCGCTCCCTGCGCAGGTGCCATCCCCGGGATTTGATAGAAATGATTGTTGATTACTGTCGCTATTACCATCAGCAGCCAGAACTGAAAAAAGAACTGCTGGACAAGATATCCGATGCATATTTTCCGGATAAAGTAATAACGTCCTTATAAAAATAAACATTCGTCAATACCATTTAGAAATTGCGCATATGCGGAAATATATTAATACAATTTGTAAATATTTTTTAAAAGGCGCGGTTGGTTATGACCGGCTGGTTCACACGATTTATGTTTTAGCTTTTAGTATCTCCTAAATTGAGCGATTTTTGATCGGAGACATCATGTCTCTCTGACTCATTCTCGTGGCCATCCAGGCCACCGCAAGGTCTGTATGGCCCAAATCAAGCCCCTCCAGGGCTCTGGGACATACAGAATACCGCCAGAGAGACATGGTGTC
>CAYTSZ010000237.1:0-2167 GCA_964440635.1 uncultured bacterium | reverse complement strand
AGGATTCACGGGCTTAATTCGAGAAATACACCGGAATCAATTCGAGACGTTACACTGAGGGTATTCTGTATGTCCCAGAACCCTGGAGGGGGTTCCTCCACTCATCCGCTCTTAGTTTCTTTTCCTTGCTGTTTCCCCCAGTTCCCTACCCCGGGTAGTTGGCTACTTTGCGGGTTATTACTGCTACTCTGGCGCTGTTCATATTGGAGAGGATTACGCTGGCACTTCTTTCCTCCATTCGACGGAGGATGGCTATTACTACCTTATCGTTTTTTATGTTTTCTATCCTCTGGGCTGCGTCGGCGGGTCTCATGCTGGCATAGAGGCGGGCCAGGTATTTATAGCGTTCTTCATCCTCTTCGAAACGACGCCGGCGCTGAGCAAGAGCCAGCTCACGCTGGGCCAGGGTTTCTTCCTGGTGATTTAATTTTGTTTGTTTTTCTTCAAGTTCCTCGCGTTTCTCCTGCAGAACCAGTTCTTTTTGCTCCAGGTTGGCCTCTTTTTTCTCAAGCTCTCTTTGTCGCTCGCGCAGACGTTCCTGACGGTATTCCGCTTCGGATATCGGTGAGGGCATAAGATATTCATTTAAGACCGGAATATCCTCAGCATAAGTATAGAAGGTTTTTTCGGCATCTATAAGACCCATGTTGTCCAGCATATATATTCCACCGATAACAAGGGAAAGTAATATAAGAAAAAGGAAAATCGATAATCCCGCTTTCCCCGACTCGTCCTGCAGCAAGTAACGCAATTTGAATTCCTCCCTATAGCTTCAGGGGTAAAACCGAAAATCAATAAATTACTACCGGTTTTCCCCAAGTTCTCCTGACTGTTTTAATTGTCGGTATCTTTGCAGGACTTTATTAACATAATTTTTGGTTTCGGGGAAAGGAGGAACCCCGCCATAGCTATCTACTTTTCCGGGGCCGGCATTATATGCGGCAAGCGCTTTGTCCAGTTCGCCATATTTTGACATCATCTGACCCAGGTAACGCGCTCCACCTTCAATATTCTGCTCGGGTTCATCCGGGTCCACGCCAAGCTCCGCTGCCGTATCGGGCATAAGCTGCATTAAACCCCGGGCACCTTTGGAACTGACTGCGGTGGGGTCAAAATTAGATTCAGCTTCCATAACAGCAAAAATAAGTTCAGAATCAATTCCCTGGCGGCGGCTCGCACCTTCAACCATTTTTTTTATCGTCGCCGGTTCTTTACCCTTCTTTTTATTTTCAAGCACCCGGGCAAAATCCGGCAAACTGGAATTTATCTCTTTTTTTATCGAACTGCCCATTTTTGAGGGCATAGACCGCATCTTATCAATCTGGGTATTCAGAGAAGATATCTGTTTTAAAACTCCGTTTATATGGTCAAGCATTGCTTCTATACTCCCGGTAAAACTGCTGGTTTGCTATTTCATTGTTCTGACGCTCTTCTTCTTTTCGTATTTCTTCCTGAAACTCCTCAAAATCATTTTCTTTCAACTTATCCATTACCTGCCTCTGCTGGGAAGCCTCAATTAGTTTTTTCCTCTGTTTATCCAGCTTTTCCTGCCATTCCTCCACAACTCTTTGCTGGCGTGATATCCTGTTTTCAAGCAAACTGGCATACCTCTGAAGCTGCAAAAAATTCTGAACGTTGGTTTGATTTTTCCTGTTTTTTCCCTCGGAAGATAATAAATCCTGGAGTTCCTGCTTGTGTTCCCGCAGTTTACGCTTCTCCGCGCTGAGCTTCTGCTGTATCTCGGCAAACCGGGCTTTCTCCTGGTCTTCCTCAAGTTCCCGAATATCCAGAATCCGCTGATACCGAAATTGAAAAGCCATGGAAAAATCAATTCCTGATAGAAACAAGTTTATAGTTCATAATCAAATCAAGTTCATGGTTCATCGTTAATAGTTAAAAGTGAGTTCACCGCAAGAAGTCCGAATTCACAAAAATTCGCACTCAAGATGTTTTGCAGGGGACTCACTTCTTAATTATTGTTTAAAACCCTTACATCCTAAGCCCTTTTTCGTGTCCTTTCGTGCCTTTCGTGGTCACAGACGCCTTTGACTTCCTAACTTCAAAACCTTATTTGACCACGAAATACACGAATTTACACGAACAACTTCTTTATTATTTATTTAAAAACCCTTCTATCCTCAGCCCTTTTTCGTGTCCTTTCGTGCCT
>CAYTSZ010000236.1:0-2223 GCA_964440635.1 uncultured bacterium | reverse complement strand
TGTGGGCGACATGCAACTGGTCGCTCATAATGCCGGTTTTGATGTCTCTTTTCTACGCTATCACAATAAAAAATACCTGGGAAGTCGCACACAGTTTCGATTTGAAGATACAATGCGTCTTGCTCAATCCTCTATTCCAGGATTGGCCGGTTTCGGTCTGGACGTGGTGGCCGGTTATCTTAATATTGACCTGGGGACCCATCATCGGGCTCTGTCGGATGCTCGGACTTCCGCTTTAATTTATTTAAAAATATTTGATCGCAAATCGGAAGTTATCAAGGAAAATTTAAATGAGCTTTTTGGATACCTGGCGATTGGTTTAGACTCGTCGCCCGATTCTTTATCACAACCGGGTCGAATCATCTATCGACTCGGCGCCCGGCAGTTCTGGACTTCAGAAAATCCTCTGTTTGAGTTTTTTCGACAGCAATTAGAACCTGTATGTTCTAAACCCTGGTTGCCCTCGAATCTGACTGGAACATTTCGCGCGGCACGAAGCACTGGAAAAGTTAAGGGGGTTCAGCGGTTACTGGAAGCCAAAAGCAAACAGCAGGTAAAAAAGCTCGTAGCTGACCTGGATAGCAATAAAGAGAGGAAGGAAACAGAACTTTTCCCCGAATTTATAACCGGCTGGATAGAAAAGTATGACGGCGAACTAAAAAATTCGCAATTGACTGTTAACCTTTTCAGACAACTGGAGAAGACAGCCCCCTGGGATGAAAACAATCCGCCCTGTTGTTTTCTTCTCTCCGGCTGCAGTTTGATAAATATTGACAGCAGGGGATGTGATCCGGTTTATACCGTGCGCTGTGGCGATACCTGGCTGCATGTTCGAAAATTGTCCCCGGCGGATATAAGGAAAAAATTACAACCCGGACAAAAAATTGATCTTTACGTAATTCCTGTGATTAGATTCAGGTATGGTCGAGAGGTGATGGAGCTTTTTTGGGTTGACTGATTTAATGAATTAAAGCAGTATTCTATATCTGGCTTATGTTTTTTTAAGTTTTAAAATAAATTTAGTGAGGTGAGTTTTTATGACAGATGGAAATGATTTTCCTATAGCGATAGTGGATCGCATTGAAGCTGGAATAGTTGTTCTGGAATCGATAGACCCAAAAATAAATTTTAAATTACCGGAAGCACTTCTCCCATCCGATATTCACGAGGGAGCAGCAGTTGAACTTGGATTCAGGCTTCGCCCCGATGTGGAAGAGGAACGCCGCAAGCACGTTCGTGATTTGCAGCAGAGCTTAATGGAAAAACCAGACCGGGAAAAGTAAAGTTCAGCACCGGTGGATAATGCCAGTTAAAAACAAAAATAAGAAATCAAACTCGATGGATCCCGGCGCGGGGGCCGGAATAACAATCAAAGTGCGCCAAGAAACCCTATCCTACCGTCATTGCCACGCCTGACGTGACAATCAATCATCACACCGCCGTCATTGCCGTCTGGCACTCAATTGGGGAGTTGTTGAAAAATCACAGAACTCCAACTGGCGGTTCTCGATTGAGTGCTGGTTGACGTGGCAATCCATAATTTCAAGATGGTTCGTAACTGTTTTTTTGATTTGTATTTTGAATTATCCTGTTAACCACTCGGAAAGCCTTTTTTCTCCGGGTTTGTTCCTCTTGCGGGAGTTTTTAAATATTCTTTAGTTGTCTGTACGTGAATCCTGGGAAAAATTTTCCTATAAATCTTTTTCCTATTGTGCTACAATCTTTTTCTCATTCTAATTTTATCCAGCGCAGTTTATTAACCCTGCCAACAATAGAAAGGTGGTTTTTTAAATGATAGACGAACAGGCGGTAAAAAGTCTCCCAAAGTTGGATTTGCATCTCCACCTTGACGGTGCAATAAGAACTAAAACTATCCGGGATCTTGCCCGGGAACACGATGTAGAAATTCCAAGCTACGAGGTGGAGGAACTGGCCAAACATGTTCAGGTTCAGCCAAGTTGCCGGAATCTTTCCGATTTTCTGCAGTGTTTTGAAACCTTTTATCCGGTTCTTCAGTATCCTTCGGCACTGGAACGTATAGCATATGAGCTTTGTGAAGATCTGGCTGAGCAGGGTGTTATTTATGCTGAAACCAGGTTCGCTCCCATTCTTCTGCTTGAAGAAGGAGCCACCCAGGATGAGATGGTGGATGCTGTTTTGCAGGGGCTTGAGCGTGGCCGGGAGGATTTTAACGTCCCGGTTAACCTTATATTATGTATGTAC
>CAYTSZ010000235.1:0-2232 GCA_964440635.1 uncultured bacterium | reverse complement strand
TCATATATTTTGTAGAAATCCCGGAATTGGCCTGGCCCCCCTGGCTGGTCATTTTGCTTCTCTCCCGTGAATTTGCAGTGAATTCATTGCGAACTTTTGCCTCGATCAAAGGAAATGTACTTTCTGCCGCCACTTCGGGCAAATATAAGACAGCGGTTCAGATGGTGGGGGTTTTTCTTGTTTTGCTTGCCCTTCTTTTTTATCGCCTGGGAGTTGTTTATTATTCCTGGCTGCAGGGTGTTTCCTGGACAACTATGTTTCTTGTTTTACTGTTGACTATTTACAGCGGGCTGGAATATTTTTATCGTAACAGTGAAATATTTGATGACTGCTTCCAGTAATACTGTAAATTTCACCGATAAGGTTGTCCTGTTTCTGGCCCGGGGGTTTGGTAGTGGTTGTTTACCTGTTGCTCCCGGTACATGGGGCAGTATGGTGGGGGTTTTGTTGTTTTTATTAACATATATTTTTTTTGCTGAACTTCCGATCGTATTTAATCTCCTGGTTTTATTGGTAATCGTCGCTGCAGTTCCCGTCTGTCAACTGGCGCTCAAACATTACTCCGGGTCGGATCCTTCTGAAATAGTATATGATGAAATAGCCGGTCAGTTTCTGGCTCTTTTGCCCGTTTACTGGTTTATGGGTCCACAGAATCTATACTGGGGATTAGCCGGAGCTTTTATTCTTTTTCGTTTTTTTGATATAACCAAACTTTTCCCCGTCAATTATTTTGAAAAACTTCCCGGTGGCTGGGGAGTGGCCGTTGATGATCTTGCCGCCGGTGTTTATGCCGCGATATTTCTGCTTTGTATTGCAGCATTTCTCCCCGTTTTATTTGCCTGATTGCTGGCTTCGTATGCCTGTCTTAGACCATGGCTATTACTTTCTTCTTCGCCTTCAGCCTCGATTTGTTCGGTGTTTTCTTCGGGATTGATTTTAGCCATCATCATTTCTTCAAACTCCTTCAGATTTTCTTGAACTTTGTCGTAGGTTTTGCTTATTAAGGCACTTAAAGGATCGTTCATTACCTGCCATTCATCGCTGATTATTGTTTTCGCCTGTTGAAATCCGGTATCGATCGCTTCTTTAATCAACGACATGAATCCTTCCAGTGTTTCCTCGCTTAGTTCTTCTCCGTGGCTTTGAAGGTAGACAGGAAGCAAACTGGTGGCAAAATCTGTTATTCTGTTTGCCGTATTCTCTGAATTGGCAAATTCAGGAACTATTTCATCAAGATCAACAGGTTCCTCTTTTTCGACAGGTTCAGTGTTTTCTGGCTTGTTTTCGAAAACATTATCAAGCGATTTGCGGTTGGAATTGTAGAGAAGCTGCATTTCACCTTTATACTGGAAACTGCGGTAAGATTGGCTGATAGTCAAACTATCACCGTTCTTAAAGTCTATTTTTGCCTGAAAATTGTTTTCACTGCTTTTTACCATCTGCTTGACCATCAATGATTGCCTCGACAGAGTAGGATTTTCCTCCAGAACCTTTTTTTCAGAAGAAAATCTGTTCTGTGAATTTACTGCGGGGGTGATTCCACTGCTGTTCATGATATGTCCCTCCTTGGACACAAAATGTGTTTAATTATCCCAATTATCGTCCCTGTGCTTTAATTATCGGAACAGTCTATCCCGGACTTTAGAGTTTTTTTAATTAATTTTGGTATTTTTTTGTTTACAGGTAATTATTTTAACTTAGGAGGGGTTCTCATCTGTTTTTAGTCGTTTTCTTCGGTATTCTTTTTTTTCCAGTGTGTGTTGTCCATTATTCGATTTAATTTGTCGAAAAATGGTTTTAGATGATCATTGTCCCTGAGAATAAATCTATGGGGGTTTTTGTCGTCATACATTTGCTCCGTTTCCCGCATTAATCTTTTCAAGGGACCAATGAGTCTGTGGCTGATCAATAAAATTAGCAATAGCATCAGGATCATAGTAAGTAGATAGCAAACCCCACTGACTATACCGTATTCTATTAAAGTCGATTGGATAACCTTTTGTTGCTGGGTGTTTTCTGTTAGTTGCAGGAGAAGTGATGTTTGCATGTAAATAAATGCGCCAAAAATGATACCTGTCATAATCCCGGTCAATATAACAGGCAGCAGTAGTTTGCTCTGGATTTCTGGATAGGCAAAAATATTAAGTAGAGAACGGTTTTTTTTCATTTTTAAGCTCCCAGAACAGAGATTAATAACCAGCCAAAGCCAAAAATAATTATACAGCTTACTAT
>CAYTSZ010000234.1:0-2257 GCA_964440635.1 uncultured bacterium | reverse complement strand
AAACTCTTTTTCAGGCTGCTTGCTTGTGAAGTTTGACTCCATGTTCACCGGTCACCTCACGGTGATAGGAAGAACCCTCCATGTTTTGCCATTCATCAACAGTAAATACCTGAATTGAAATCGAAACCCCATGTTTTACTTTCAAACCGGACAAAACACGATGAAGATCGCGGCGCCAGTAAGTTGACGGGCGTTCTCTGTCCTCTATGACCACCACCAGGTCTATATCACTTTCCGGGCCGGCTTCTCCCCTCGCCACAGAACCGTAAAGTATTATTTCCCTTATTTTCCGCTCATACTCCCCTGCCAGCTCTTTTGCCGCAGTCCGGGCAACACGACGCAAACGAACGCTCTCTTCGGTGGGCCGGGACTCAATACCGAATATTTCTTTTATCTGCTTCTCACTATACCGCCGTTGATTACCCGGTGTTTTCCCGGGAGTAAGCAGTCCCTTCTTTTCCCAGTTGAATAAAGTCTGGCGGCTGATATCAAATTTTTCTTTAACCCTGCTGGCGCTTAGATAACGATCCATAAAATCACCCGGAAAACTTTTTTTACAACTCCATCTACTAAACTTTACGCTTTTTTACGCTTTTTTGCAAATATTTATTTTAAGAACCAGGAAGAAGGCTTTGCCGAGTGAAAGAGGGGTGTTTGGAGTGGACTCATCACGTAAAATAATGATACTTTTGCTGGGGTCGGTCAGTGGCTCTTGAAGCCTATAATGGCCGGCCCTTCCTTTCTTTTTATTTTGAACCAATCATATTTTTTCTTCCGGTAAGCATAATACTTTTTCTCTTAAATGTGAATTATCACTTTGCTGGCGGGGATTCACGGGCTTAATTCGAGAGATTCACCGGAATCAATTCGAGACGTTACATAAAATGAACCTAAAAACTTTTGCCAAAACCCGAACATCAACCGAACTATCCAATGGCAAATCCATGCTTTAATTCTCCCCTCCACTATTTTGGCAATCTTTTAAATTTTCAAGGTTTCGAGTTTCTGGCGGCCTCTGTTATGAATCAACAACCAAATAATTAAACCTCCGAGACTTCAAAGTTTTGATGCCCGGACTTTTGTCAGATACTAATAACTAATTTACCGGGGAATCTCAAATCTCAACCCCTGTCCCTAATGGAAGATACACGAGACTTAGTAAAACCGAAATCAAGCTTGTTTTAACCCTTTCATATTCAACTTTATTTCTGCGTTTCTACCCACCTTAACTGTCAAGAGTGTTTGGCCTGTTGCTGCATAGTGAATACAGCACGCCCCAATTGTGGCTAGGGTTCCAGCTCCAATCCCAGCAAAAACCTTTTCAGCTGGTTCAGGCCCATATATTGCCAACTTACTTAACCATCCAGCAGCTGTAACCAAGCCACTTCCCAAGATAGCGGCAAAACCTCTTTCAATACAGGTGACCATAAATTGCTTTAATTCCTCCTGAACACCCTCATCAGGAGTCCATAAATTAAATTCCCATAAAACTATCCAGAACCGTGAAAGTCCTAAATTTTCGGCTATGTGCCTCCTGGTAAGACCCACTTCCTTCCTAAATTCCTTCAACGTCATCTCTTTTACTTTTCCATCTTCTTCGCTCATATTAAACAGCCTCCTTAGAAAAAACAAGATCGTAAATCAATATTTATTGACACTTATAACACTCTGCAAACTATTTGACTATATAAAAATTTTTTTCAGATAATTTCTTAGTAATTTAATTATAGACAGTTTAAGACAGATAAACAAGAAAGATTTGGACTGGAGGAAAGCGAAAAAAACGACAAACTACACTCCCGGGTATACTCAAGCAGCAATAAATGACCCAGAACCAGCCTCAAAAGTTCTTGCAACTTCTGGTGCCGGAATACTCTGGGCGGGAAGTGCCGTTTGTGGAATTTTTGCTGCCACCGGAAAAACCCCACGTATCAAAGTGGGTGGATGCGTGGTGGAACTTAATTGAATTGATCATAAAAAGCACAAAAAAAATACAATTTTTTCGGTCATCGACAACATCCTTTCATCCCTCCTAATTGTGATGATTAAGAGGGTATATTAAATGAAGTTTCCTCTTGTTGAAGGAACCTCCTCAGGATGTTTGTCAATGGTCTTTTTTTATGCCCAAATTACCACCAACCGGGTAATTTTTCCTTACCGATTTTTAGACTGCCACTTTCCGGGTTTTTAGTTTGCCATAAACCAGTACCTTCCAATGAAGAAAAAACAATCCTGAATTAATGTATCAAATCTGCCG
>CAYTSZ010000233.1:0-2309 GCA_964440635.1 uncultured bacterium | reverse complement strand
ATATTATTAATTCCACAGCTATTAATAATATCCCCAACAAAGAGTTCTCTGCTATTTTTTCTGCCTCCGGTTACCATGTCGGGGCACAGACTGCCACCAGTGGAACAAAGGGATCTACGGCTAACACCTCGGCGGCGATTGCGGCTGGCGCGGCTGCGACCACTATGAATATTGGCGCTGATGTTGCTGATTATAAAATAGGAGATCTGATAACCCTGCAGGAGGGAAGTACTACCGAGGCAGCTCTGGTTACTGATATTGACGCAGCTGAGGGTGGAACATTGGCGGCCGGTCAAATAGAAATCCAGGGTTTTGATACCGGTAATTTCGAAAATGCTTTTGGCGCTGGTAGCACTATTACGAACGAAGGTCAATTACTTGTAAATGCGGCCGGTTCACACTCTTTTTCTCGTGCTAATGATCAGCGGCTATTTGTAGCTTCTACTCCCCCAAACGATACAACCGGTGGCCCCTGGGGACTTGATGCGGAAATTGGTATTGATATTGCCTCGGAAAACTGGAGTGGGACTTTGAATTCTGGTGATAAAACCGAGTTTACTGCCACCCGTGCTCGGGCTGATGATCCCAACAGATCGTTTATGATTGTCCGAGACGGGGATGGGAATGATTCGGCGTTGTTTGCTCCTTTTGGGACCGAAGATGAACCCGGTAATATTGATTTCTCACCAAATGAAAATAATACCTTCGGTATACTGAATGATTTGAGAACAACCGGGGATGGAGGAACCACTACACTCAGGGATGAAGATGAGATACAGGTGGCAACTTCTTCCGATGTTTTTGATTCGGAAGGACAGCAGCATACCGTGACTTACAGGTTTGAACGGAAAGCGGAAGGAGAATGGATGTGGAGTGTGCTTGATCCGACCCCTGTTGATCCCGATAATCCACAGATGGCCGGGTTTGGCCGCCTCACTTTTGACAGCCAGGGAGGTCTGTCAAATGCGGAATCATTCAATGCCCGCACGGCAAGTAATCTCCCCCCAACAGGTCCGTCTGGAGATTTTGAAGCCTCGAGAATTTATTTCAACCCGCCGGAGTCCCAGCTTCAGTCCGATCCGCTCAGTCCCGACGATGAGAACCCTGACGTTGGTGCGAAACCAGTTTCTATTCTGCCAAATTTTGAAGAAGTTACCCAATTCGCCGGCGATACTGATGTTGAGATTGCCGGCCAGGATGGAACGAGCCGTGGTCGTCTGCAGAATTTGAATTTTGATAATTCCGGAATTTTGAATGGCGCCTATGACAATGGTGAAACCAAGCAACTGGCCCAGATTACTCTCTATACATTCAGGAATGGAGCCGGACTGGAAAAGAAAGGTGGAACTTATTTTGCCGAATCGGCAAACAGTGGGCGGGCGGTCTCCGGTAAGCCGGGACTTGGTGGTCGTGGTTCGATAACGCCCGGTGCTCTTGAACGTTCTAACGTGGATATTTCCCAGCAGTTCACCCAGTTAATTGGAACCCAGCGGGGTTACCAGGCAAACACCCGGACAATATCCACAGCCGACCAGATGATCCAGGAACTGCTGAGATTGAAATAATAATAAACGCTGACTAAACACAGTATCTCATAGCTACCAGACAACCAAACAAACAGGGAAAAGCAATCTGCTTTTCCCTGTTTGTTGTTTATTACTGATGATATAATAATAAAGGTGATTAACATGAAACGTGAAGTGCGTGTTTTTGATTCCTTCCAGGAAATGAACGAAGCAAACATAAAAGAAGCAAGTACCCTTACACCACAGCAGCGTCTACATAATTTAACCCCACTTAAGCGCCAGTACATGGAATTCCAAGGTCTAAAAGAAGAGGATTTGCAGGGGCATTTAAAAAAAAGCAGAATAATAAAAAGAAAAGTACCGTGGGAACAAGTGTAAAGTGTCGAATTAATTCCGGTTAGTTGTTCTAATTAAGCCCGATAATCCCCACCATCAAAGTGACAGCCTCTAAATCCAAGACTTCATAAGAAACCTTTGAAAAATTATTTAGCTCGCAGATTAACGCTGATAACCCTAAAAACCCCAACATCGTAATAGATTGAATTTGTTTGTAATCCAGATAATCCGAATTTTAATTCAGCCCATTATGTTGTTGACTCAGAATTAGAAGTTAATCTGCGTCCATCAGCGTTCATCTGCGAGCTAATTGTTTTTTTGCTTTTAGTTTGCTTCGGTTCACAGCTTAACACAAAACCAAAAATCAAAACCACTGGATTCCGGCTCGGGGGCCGGAATGACGAACGGTGTGTTTTGGATTCCGGGGGCAGACCCCGGAATGACGGC
>CAYTSZ010000232.1:0-2312 GCA_964440635.1 uncultured bacterium | reverse complement strand
CACCTATAAACGTGACTCCGAAACCAGGCGCGACCCTCTCTATAAACTCCAGGAATTGTACAACGGTCAGCACGGTGGCGCTTCACTTGATGAGTTATTAATCCCGGTCGTTATATCTTCCATCCAATCTTTGCAGGAGGTTAACTGACTTGAGTAAATTAACTTTTATCGGCACAGCTTCCGCCATTGGCTTCCCGCATATGTTTTGTGACTGTGAAGTTTGTAAAAAAATGATCGCTCTTGGCGGAAAAAATGTCCGGGCCCGCTCATCCATCGCTCTCGGCGATAAATACCGTGTGGATTTTTCATCCGATTGCTATATGAAATTTTTGGAAAATAAAATTCCTCTCTACAATATGGAGCATATCTTTTTCACCCATTCTCACCTCGATCATGTCGATGCCAATCAGATAATGCTGCGTTATCCCAAATACAATAAGACCTCTCCACTTAAACCGTTGAAAATTTACGGTAATCAATCGGTACTTGAGCGTTTCCATCATGACGAAAAAAGACAGGAAAGAATTGAAAAAACAAAGCTGGAGTTCCAAAAAGTTATCCCCTATAAAAAAATCGAGGCGGATGAACTGCAGTGCTGGCCGATTATAGTTGATCACGACAACCGTGAAGAGTGTTTTAACTATATTTTTAAATACAGGGGTAAAAACATTTATATCGGTTATGACCAGAAATCAATGCCCGAAGAAAGTTTTGAATTCCTCTCGGATTTCAAACTTGATATTGCTGTTTTCGAAGGCACACTGGGTGACAGCGAGCCCGCCGGCACCCACATGACATTTGCTGAAATGGCTCAGCTAAAGGACAGCCTGGCGTCCGGTGGCAGTATCACTCCGGAGACCAAATGCTACGCCACACATTTTTCCCATCATATGAAATATACTCATGAACAACTGGAAAAACGGTTAGAACCCGAAGAGATTATCCCCGCCTATGATGGCCTGACTATCGACATATAAAACCCGTACCTGGCTCCACAGCAAGCCTTCAGCGTTTTTTTGCTTCCATCAGCGGAGTTAGCCTCTTTCGCAGTTCAGCAGCGGAAATATCACTTGATAGCACGAATTCTTTGTAGGACAAAAAGGACATACCACGGACAAAAATTGTATTACCCGACATATAAAAGATAGGAAATCTGGAGTAGCCGCCGGTATCATCTTCAAGTGTGAACTTCATGTCGTAATCGGACATAAAAAGGTTGTACCAGATGTGCTGCCAGATAATATTAAAAGGATTCCTGCTCGGAGAAGTGTTTTCCTCGAATAAAGTCCGCAGTTCCCTGACCGCTTCTTCGTAGCCGTAAATTTCTGATTTGTAACTGCCCCCCGGGCCGCCAGAAATTATATTCAGGCGATACTTTCCCGGTTCCATAGCCTCGTGGGGAAATTCAATGTTGTTATACCAGACTGAGGCCGGGAGAGTCATCACCAGCAGAAATATTATGGCGTAGCCTACCCACTTGATGGCTCCCAGGAAAAATTTACCCGCCACGGATTCCTTCGTGAACACAGAAGCGCTGTCGGCAGGTGAAGTAATCTCATCGTCCCCGGTTGAGTCACCGCTGTAGTTTTTTATTTTGTCCGGGAGTTTTCTGAAAAAATTACCGGTCTCGGAGATACTGTTAAATAGCAGATTCGCCCGCAGGGTGGCGACCAGCCCGTCGGTCCTGTGAAGTTTAATTTTCCTGTGGTTCAGGAAACTGGAATCCTCCACGTCCTTCACTTTTTTATAACCTATAGTATGTATCCCTTTGCTGGACATCCCAGAGGAAAACCAGCCTTGTTCGGTTTCTATCAGCAATATTCTTCGGTTAGTGGCCGCGGCGTAGAAAACCCTGCTGCGGGAGTTTAGCAGGAAAAAACCCAGAAGCCCAAAGGAAAGCCGCGATAACACACGAACCAGCATTCCGGGACCGGTGTAAATAAAACCGGTCAGTTCGATAGATTCATCCGCCTCAAGTTTTCCAGTCAGTTCTTCGTTTATAAACTGTTTCTGTTCGTTCAAGTTTTCACTCCTGTAACAAAATTATTTTACCTAAGTTGAGCAATTCTTGGTCTACAAAAAGGGAATAAAATGGTACCCTTTGGGTTGAAACCATGTATTCAAAGGCGTTTGAACGAACGCCAAAATCAACCCAAAGGGTAAAAGAATTATGCCAGACAAAATGTCTAATTCCAAGCTAAAAATTCATGATATCCAACCCACAGATGAGCGGCTGACCTCCCGGGGAGGATTGGTTCTGTTTCAGCGATACCTGAAAAGCACTGGCTGGCCTGAACTTCTGTCAAAAACAT
>CAYTSZ010000231.1:0-2313 GCA_964440635.1 uncultured bacterium | reverse complement strand
GACCGTAGGTGTCCTCAAGTATCTCTTTCAGATCAGGATGTGGATACTCCACCTCCTCTTCTCCGCGGCGACGTTTTAAATAGGAGTCTACTATCCCCGACTGCAAAGGGCCGGGACGGTAAAGGGCAATACAATCAACTATATCTTTCCGTGATTCCGGTTTCATTTTACGAACCAGTTCCCGGTTCCCGGCGGTTTCAAACTGAAAGACTCCCTCCAGTGATTTTTCCGCGAGCAGTTTCACCGTTTCTTCATCCCGGTCGGGAATCTTCTCCAGCACAGGGGTCCGGGCCGGATCGATTTTATCCAGTGTCCACTCCAGCAAAGTGAGGGTGGTCAGACCAAGAATATCAAGTTTTAGATATCCCAGTTTTTCCACGTCATACATATCAAACTGGGAAACAGCCGAAGGATTCTCTTCGCGGGGATAATAGAGAGGAAGTTTCTCCTCGATTTTACCCTCCCCTATCAAAACCCCGGCAGCATGGGTGGAAGCGTTACGGACAAAACCTTCCAACCGACAGGCCTGGTCAAACCATTGCTTTTTATCCGGGTCGGCATCTATAAGTATTTCCAGACGTTCAATCCTTTTTTTCAGCCGGCTTAAGGGTTCCGAAGTGTTTTCAGGCAAAAACGAAACAAACCGGTCGATTTCCCCGCGTTCCTCGCCCCTTATTCTTCCCGCCGCTCTCAGCGCATTGCGGGCTTTCATACGACCAAAAGTTATTATTTGAACAACCGATTCGGAACCGAATCTCTGTTTTATATATTCCAGCACCTCACCGCGGCGGCGATCGGCAAAATCCAGATCAATATCGGGCATTTCATTTCTCTGGCTGTTCAAAAACCGCTCAAAAATAAGATTATACCTGAAAGGGTCAATATCAGTTATACCAAGCAGATATGAAACCAGACTGCCCGCCGCACTGCCACGGCCCGGGCCAACCATTATTCCTTTTTTTCGAGCGCTGCCGACAATGTCGGCAACTATCAGAAAATAATCGCAAAACCCCATATTCCGGATTACCTTGAGTTCGTTCTGGAGCCGTTCCTCCACTTCTTCCTCCCCGGCTTCCACCTCGCGGTTTTTCAGCCCCTCACGGCAGAGTTTTTCAATCAACTCCGAACGGTTTACTTCCCGATCAAAAACAGGCATCCGCATACTGCTGGTATCAAACTCAAAATAACAGCTTCCGGCAAGTTCTCCGCTGTTTTTTAAAACTTCCTGCTGACCGGAGGCCCGGCTTTTTAATTTTTCTCTGGATACAACCCACTGGCGACGGCGGTGCGCTGGAATTTCAGTCAGCTCGTCTAATTTAGTATTTGTCTGAACAGCCAGCCGCAGGGGAAGCGTCTCATAATCTTTACGGTCGGGGAAATAAGCGGGGTTGGTAAAAACAGCCCGGCAACCACTCTCGGCTGCTATTTTTAGCATATTTTGATGTTCATCAGCCAGTTCACCGTAAAGGGGCACTTCAACATAAAAACGATCGCCGAACAGAGAACAAGCCTCTTTTATTTTTTCAGACAGCCGCTCAGAACCATATTCAAAAGGTGGCCGGTGGGCTCCCGGAAGGGCCGGGCCCAAAAAAAATAATCCTTCTTTTTTTTCAGCTAACAGATCCATATTTACAGCGGGGCGGGAATCCCGGCAGCGAAAACTGGCACTTAATATTTTACTTAAAGTACGGTACCCTTTCCTGTTTTCAACCAGAACCCGCAGATACTCATCCTCGCTGCCACTTAAACTTTCTGGGCCTTTCCGGAGCCGAAGATCAACCCCGATAATAGGTTTTATCCCCCGGGCCATTGCCCGCTGATGAAATTTAAAGACCCCAAACATATTGTGTGTATCGGTAAGAGCAGCCGCAGTGTATCCGGCCTCTTCAATCCGGTCCAGGTAACTTTTTATACTCATACACCCATCGCGCAAACTATACTCACTGTGGGCATGTAAAAAAGCGATATCATTCATAGTTATATCTCCTGGAAACAGCTATTGTTCATTAAAAAAGCATCCGCACTTCAACGTGTAAAAATTAAAATTAAACTACTTTATGCTGCAATTGAACTTCTATTTTAACAATAAATTACTTAGCACCGGGGTCTAATTTTATCTGCTGCTTTTGAAAGCTACAAAAAATAGGTATACTTCAGGGGTTGTTAACTGATACCTAAGTTAAGCGGTTCTTGATCGGAGACACCCTATCTCTCTGACTCATTCTCGTGGCCATCCAGGCCACTGTGAGGTCTGTATGTCCCAAACCGAGCCCCTCCAGGGCTCTGGAACATACAGAATACCGCCAGAGAGAC
>CAYTSZ010000230.1:0-2319 GCA_964440635.1 uncultured bacterium | reverse complement strand
CGATTAAATCATCATGAACTTCCGGTATATGAAGTTGAAACAAACGATTGATAAGCCCCGGATGAGTCCTGGATACAACCACCAGAAGACCATCGTTGCGAAGGCTTACTTTGACAATCAAAAACTTCATCCGGTTACCTGTCCGGTAATCATCGGAACCTATCTGTTCACGGTAAGGAAGTATGGCCTCCACTTTGTCATCAAGCTGAACATAGACGGTCTTTTCCTTAACCTGCTGGACAACACCGTTTACCAGCTCCAGCATTCTATCCTTGTATTTTTCAAAATGCTGACGCTGCTCACCTTCCTGAATTTTCTGCTGGAACACATTTTTTATCATCTGCATCGCGGTACGGCTCAAGTTATCGCTATCCAGGGGGGAGAAAATTCTGTCCCCGTAATCAGCTTCATCAACATATTCCAGTGCCTCATCCATATCCACCTGAATGGCATCCACAAATGGTTTGCGGACCACTTCTTTTTCGGATAATACTTCCATCTCGAATTCACCGAGATCGATTTTCACTTTCAGTTCATATTCTTCGGGAATGTTGAATTCACGCCGGAAAGATTTAATCAAGGCCTCTTTCAGTGCTCCGACAACAACCTCTTCACTGAGTTTTTTTTCCTGCTGAATATCCCGGATTGCCTCCAGGAAAGATTTATCCATCGTCTCCAGATCCTCCTGATTTCAAAGCTGCCTCGGCATCAAAATCCAACTTTATACTTGCCACAGCAGTTTTTGGTATTTTTATCTTTTCATCTTCAGATTCGATTACAATATTTTCTTCCGTCGTTTCAATTAAAAGACCGTGCCATATCTTTTTCCCTTCAAAAGAACCGTAGCATTTTATTTTTGCCTGGCGACCACTGAAAAAATCAACTTCAAATTCACGGCGCAGGGTTCTTTCAAGTCCGGGGGAAGTAACTTCCAGGTCGTATGGCCCTTTTATATTTAGCTCCATAAGATCCAGAACCGGTGAAACCTGGTCGCTTATTTTTTCGCATTCTTTCAGGGTCACCCCATCCTCCGAGGTAACAACCACCCGCAGCAAAGGGGTATCAGTATGCGTTTTATACTCAACATCCAGCAGAGTAACCCCCAGAGGTTCAACGATCGGCTTCAGCTCCTCAAATAATTTTCTTTCTTTTCTATTAATATTTTCCAAAACAATAAACTCCTTAGGACACGCATTTTTTACAATTTTCTTCACAATCCGAACTAATAGATACTTCGTCCGCCGGGAACGACTTTTTCCAAACTATTGATTGTATCAGGAATAAGATGTTGAAACAACAGCAACTATTTTAAAGTTTGTTCCAGGGCGCGGTCAGGTGGGGTGGGAGAGTGAGTCAAACGTCCAAGCCCAAAATCTTCTGGAATTACCGCCTGTTCAATGACAACCGTTTCTCCAACTGAAAAATATCCGGCTGCACTGTAACTACCATCTTTAAGCCAGAGAAGATCATTACCAGGGGCAAATCCTTTATCACTTAAAACCTCTACAATCTCATCACGTGAATAAGATAACCGACTTTCATATTCACTGCCGTCCTTAAGTTCTTCCTCCGGATAGATATACTCACCTTTAACTTCTTCCAACCGTGGCGGCAATAAAATCTTTTTCTCACGGTATTTGACAGTCAAAACACTGTCCGGCAAAAACTCTTGCGCTTTGACTGTAACAGGGGTCGGCTTTTCCGCCGCTTTAATTAGCACTTCATCCCCCGAACGCAAAGATTGTCCTCTGTCGGCGACCTCCCCATTAACCTCCACGTAAGGTTTCAATCTCTCCTCTTTCTTTTTTGTCTCCCAGTGACCATCGATGCAGACCATTTTAACAGCTTGCTGATGTGGTTGATGGGAGCGATAACCCATATTGGCAAGAAGATCAGAAACCGTATACTCAGGACCACGAACTAACCTGTTGCGAATATCACCGTTAACAGTGATATTAAGGTCGTATCTACCCTTCTCAGCAGCAGCCAGTAAAAGCAGGCCATAGGCAGTGTAATCAGCGGGTGAAGTAAGCAAACCATTATCATCTTTAACACCCCGCATGGGGTCGGGAGGACGGGCAATGATAGCTTCCTGTTTTATTTTTAAAATATTAGCAAGCAATCGGGGCAAAAAAGGAAACTGGGATCCGCCGCCACTTATAAATAGAATCCGGGGGCTGCGATCTTCAAACCATAGCTTGAGCGGGTCAAGCTCTTCTTTGAGCAGGGGGGACAACCAGCTTACAATATCCGATTTGGTCACAGTTTGGGTTTTGCCGGCCAGATTTTTAAAAGTGATTTCCGATTTATAAGAAATCT
>CAYTSZ010000229.1:0-2320 GCA_964440635.1 uncultured bacterium | reverse complement strand
TTGAGTTACGCCACTATTGGAATCATGAATTTACACCACTACTTGAGACTTGACCCATATTTGTCACATCACTGTAATGTGACATATATATAACAAAAAATCCTCAGCAAGGTGAAGTGTTCGATTCACTGGAGTATCTATCTTACCGCCCAGCGAGGCTTAGAACCAGGAATCGTCAATTATTAGCCGCTATGATTGTAAATTAAAAAACCTCCCCCTACTAAAAACCACAAAACACCACCCCCTTTCACTCCCGCAAACCTTCCCCGACTAACAAAACTAGTTCAGCTTAGTCTGAACTATCTAAATTTACTTTGCACCACAGCCAGCCGTAAACGTTAATAAAACAAATTACAATAAGTAAAGTAGTTCAGACTAAGCTGAACTAGTTTACTTGAGGGTTCAGAATTATTCCTGTGGTGGTTAGCCATTGTCCTATTTTTTGGAGGGGCTAATTTTTCTATGAACAGTTTTCTGCTGCAGGTTGAGGGGCGGGCGTTGGCTTTTTTGGCGGCTGGTAGCAGGTTGGTTGGGAGGGTGTTTTTGAAGCGCATCTTCCATAAAGTGAGACATAAGGAGATGTATTACCAATTATGTAATCAAAAGACCCTAATTTTTTTAAGTTCTTTTTGATTGGATTTGGCTTTCGAGAAGTTTGAGTGAGTCGATCAAATACGACCTAAAAATCAACTCGTAAAACAGGGCTTCGTGGCTATTTTCAAGCTTCTTTCGCCGGGAGTCCGGCAGGAGTTGATGCACTCCTAACAGGGAGGTTTGCTGATGGGCGGTATTTGTTTTAAACATGATTTTTCCCTTTCATACAACGATTTTTATCGTTATTCCTTCTAAATAATTATATCAAATTTCTACATTGTTTGGTATGCTAAAAGGGACTTTTTGGAGTGGACTCTTAACTATAATCTTGGTTTAACTCTGATTGTGAGGTTTTTATTATGAAGCAAACAGTAGCTATTATTGGAGCACAGTGGGGAGACGAGGGCAAAGGGAAAATAGTCGACAGATTTGCCCGCCCGGCCGACTGGGTGGTTCGTTACCAGGGGGGGAGTAACGCCGGTCATACGGTGGTGGTTGAAGATGAAAAATATGTACTTCATCTCATCCCTTCGGGAATACTGCATGAAAATACGCTTTCTATGATTGGCCCCGGTGTGGTTGTTAACCTCAGGGATTTATTTGAAGAGATAGAAATGCTGAGAAAAAATGATAAATCAGTTCTCGAAAGACTCCGCGTCGCCGGGCGTGCGCACGTGCTATTTCCATTTCACCGTTATATTGACGTCCGCAGCGAAGATAAACGCGGCGAGGATAAGATCGGAACCACAGGCAAAGGGATAGGCCCCGCCTACCTGGACAAAGTCCGCCGGCGGGGGCTTCGCATCTGTGACCTTGCCGACCGGGATAAGGTACACAGCCATTGTGAAAAAATATTTTCTGAGCTTGATGAGGGATGGGCGGAGTTTGAAAAATCCAGCGTTGAAGAACTTGCCGGTGAATACAGTGAGTATTATCAGCAGTTAAAGGATATTGTTGTTGATGCCCCGTCCGAACTGGACGCGGCCTATCGCCGCGGGGAAAAGATACTTTTTGAAGGAGCCCAGGGTTCGCTGCTCGATATAGATTTTGGCACCTATCCCTACGTTACCTCCTCCAATCCCACCGTCGGAGGAGTTGTAACCGGCAGTGGCTTTCCCGGCCACCGGCTGAAGAGTGTTCTTGGCATTGCCAAGGCCTACACCACCCGTGTCGGGGAAGGCCCGTTTCCGGCCGAACTGACCGGTGAGATGGGACAGTGGCTGCAGGATAAAGGTGGAGAATTCGGTGCCACTACCGGCAGGCCCCGCCGTTGTGGATGGCTGGATCTTAAAATTTTGCGTTATACCGCCCGGGTCAATGGATTTACCGATCTGGTTTTGACCAAGCTGGATGTTTTGAGCGGACAGGAGAAATTAAAGGTGGCTGTTGATTATCGGGGTCCCTCGGGTCAACCGATTAACGGGTTTCCGGCCCGCAGTGAGCAGTTGGCTGAAGTCGAACCGGTTTATGAGGAACTTGAGGGCTGGGATGAAGATATTACGGACTGCAGCAAGTTTTCCGAGCTTCCCGCCGCTGCCCGGGATTATGTCAAATATATCGAAGAAAATCTCCAGGTGCCCGTTTCCTATCTCTCGGTAGGGCCGGGCCGCCGGCAGTTTATTGAACGTAAAGCCGGGTTATAGTTTGTAGTTTATAGTTGAAATCGAAATCATAAGTCAAAACCACTGGATTCCGGCTCGCACTGTTCTTACACATCCTTGTGTTC
>CAYTSZ010000228.1:0-2329 GCA_964440635.1 uncultured bacterium | reverse complement strand
GCAGATTATAGAGGATCTCAGAGCAAAAAGTGATGTTGAAATAGCTGAGCAATAAAGGTCTGATTCTGGAGGGCTGACATGAAAAGCCGTAATTTTTCTGCAGGTAAAATCCATCTGCTTAAACTGGACTGTGGTTCCGATCTTCTTGAGGAGGTCGAAAACTACTGCCTGGAAAATGAAATTGAAGCTGCACTGGTTAATGCTATGGGAACCGTCCGTGAAGCAAATCTGGGGTTTTACAGCCAGGAGAAAAAGAAATATATTTCTCATTATTTCGACGAACCGCTTGAGATGATTTCCGCGAACGGGAATATATCTTTAAAAGATGGTAACTCCTTTCTTCATCTCCATGGTATCTTCAGCAGTGATGATTTAAATGTTGTCGGCGGCCACGTTTTTGAGGGCACGATTGTGTATGCCGTTGAAGTTTCAGTTCAGGAGCTGGAGGGGACCGCGCCCGAACGTAAACTTGATAAACAGACCGGGCTTAACCTCTGGGATTTATCCTGAATTTTCAGAACGGGTTTTTCTGTCAGAATAAATGATCCCCCTTCGTGATGATCAAACAACCGATAATCTACCTTTCTTTACCATCCTTATTATTGCGATTAATTTTTTCGTTTATGGTTATCAATTTTCACTTCCAGCCCAGGAAATGCGTTCATTTATAGAAACCTGGGGTTTTATTCCCGCCCGGGTCTGGGAAGCTCCACTTCAATTGACACTGCTAACTCTATTTACTTCAATTTTTTTACACGGTGGAGCTTTGCATATCGGTGGTAATATGCTTTATCTGTGGATTTTCGGTGATAATGTTGAAGATGAACTGGGTTCTTTTAAATTTATATTATTTTATATTTTGGCCGGTCTGTGCGGAACTGTTTTCCAGTTTGTATTATATCCTTCTGCCCAACTGCCTGTTGTTGGTGCCAGCGGAGCGATTGCAGGGGTTCTGGGTGCCTATCTATTGCTTTTTCCCCGTGCTAAAATATTGACAGCCCTGATAATAGTAATCTTCGTTCGTCTTGTTTATCTTCCGGCCTGGATTCTGCTGGGTTTCTGGATTTTAATCCAGTTTATGCACGGTCTGCTGATGATAGGAGCCGCCGGAGTAGGCGGGGTGGCCTGGTTTGCTCACATCGGTGGTTTTATCACCGGTATTATATTTATCAGCCTTATTTTTTCCGGTTCGGATAGATTGGGCTGGCAGTCTGAAAAAACAGGAGCATAAATGATGAGTCTCACCGGGATGGTATTGATTGGTCTGTTTTATCTGGTGGTGGGGATGATTACCGCATCAACTGGAGGAACCTCACTTTTTACAGTTCCTTTTCTTATTGCTTTTGGTATCTCACCGCGGGTGGCGGTGGCCACTAATATGTTTGCCCTGGTTTTTCACGGCATAGGTGGGGCCTGGGGATTCAGTGACGCCCGGCGCAAGATTTCAAAGCCGGGGTTGAGCGTTATGCTTTTACTGACGGCTATTGGTTCGAGCGCCGGGGCTTTAATAGTTGTCGAAATAGATGAAAATCTCCTCGAAAATCTAATAGCTTTTTTTGCTGCTGTAATGATTGTTACACTGCTTTGGTCTCGGGATCTGGGAGTCAAAGAAAAACATTATGCGAGAGGATTTCTGGTAAAAATTTTTGGTGCGGTTCTGATTCTGGTGGTGGGTGTTTACGGTGGGTTTTTCAGCGGGGGTTATGTAACCATACTGGGTTATATATTTGTGCTTATTTTTGGTTATAATTTCATCCAGGCTGCTTATCTCAGTAAAGTTTTAAATATATGTTCTTCAACCATCGCCACGGCTATCTTTTTTTATTCCGGTCTCGTAGATTTTTACCTGGGCCTGGTTATGGCCGCCGCATTTCTCATTGGTTCTTACTACGGCGCAAAATATGCAGTAATAAAAGGTAGCGGCTGGGTCCGTAAGCTTTTTATACTGATGACAATGATACTGCTGATAAGACTTCTGTTTTTCTGAAAATATCAGGATTAAAACACAACTCCCCGCCGCCAGCCTGTCATTACCGGACTTGATCCGGTAATCCAGAGTTTGATTTGTATCGAATTAAGTCAAAACTGCAATATAGATTCCGGCTCGCACTGTTCTTACACATCCTTGTGTTCGCAGCATTAGCACATCCGTGTGCGTCAGAGGCCGGAATGACAGTCAAAGTTGCCGTCATACCGGACTTGATCCGGTATCCAGTGTTTTGATTTTTCGTGTTTGACAATTGACCATTAACCAGTGACTACAACCAACCATCCTGGATTTCGGCTCGCACTGTTCTTACACATCCTTGTGTTCGCAGCATTAGCACAT
>CAYTSZ010000227.1:0-2331 GCA_964440635.1 uncultured bacterium | reverse complement strand
AAATATTCTCAAACGGTTATCATCGGTTATACCGGCGACAATATTTGAACCAACATCTGCAGAAGCGTCATTTATTCGTGTCACAACATCCTCTAAAGAATCATCTTCGGCATCATAATTAACTGAAAACCCGGCGGTGTTCGAAGAATCAAACTCAAGTGTTCCCTCAGCAAGTTCAGTTCCCGAGACAGTGGTCTCATCAATGCGCGAGTCACCAGCGAGAGTATTTCCGGCTCCCACCAGAGCAGCAGTAATGTCATCCACACCTGTCTGGCCGGTTTGGTCGCTACCTCCCACTGTCAGTATATTTGCTTTGTCCAGCAGTAATCCGGTATCCCGCAGGCTATCCAGTTCATAATTATTATCCTGCTCACCTTTGATCACAAGCCTGTTCGCCGCGCTTAAATAGGCAGAGGCTCCATTGTCCGATTCATTAATCCGGTCAATAATATCCTGGGCGGAATCTTCGCGCATATCGTAACTGAAGGTTTTACCGTTTATCTCCAGGTTTCCGCTGTAAGCACCTATATCATTCCCGGCTGCATTTTGGGCATAAACTCCCGAATCTCCCTCAAAATTTGCCGGGGCCGCATTGTTATCCCCTATCAGCGGAGCATTTACGTCGCTAATATATCCCGCTCTTTTTGTCGCTATATCTCCGTAATCGGTTAATCCTTCCAGTCTGAAAACACCTTCCCCGGTTGTGGGCAGTTCGGCCCAGAAATTATTTCCGGTCTGGCCGTCAAGAGAAAATCCGTTCCGGTGAATATCGTTAAAACGATCCGTAAACTGGACTGTAATATCGTTCAACTGTTTAACAAGACCGGGAATCTTATCTTCCTTCAGATCCATCAGCGCTTTTAAACGGCCGCCCCCGGGGCGGACCACGCTTTGATTATTGTCGTCGTAAAGTATTTTTTTATCAGCCTGCCCCCTGGGGCGCTCGTAGCTGAATTCATGTGATCTGCTCCCCTGGACAAGGGTATAACCGGCAATATTTACCCGGTGGGTATTCATCCCTTTTTCTACGGTAACATCCCCGTATTCTGAAAGTTCGTTGATAAGTTTCAAGCGGTGGTCAAGCAGGTCATTGGGGCTGGTGCCACCCGCTTCGGCGGAGTTGATCTCCTGGTTCAAAGAAGCAATCTGTTTTCCGATATTATTTATGGAATCAAGAGTAGTTGTAAGCTGATCATCCACAGCGCTGCTGGGCCCACCGGAAATAGATCTCAAAGAACGATAAAAACGCTGAATAACATTACTGAGAGTTGTTGCCTGTCCAACCACATCCCGGCGGCTACCTCTGTTTTCCGGTTCGTTGGCGAGATTCTGCATTGAGGAAACAAACGAACTTAAAGAACCCCGTATCCCCTGCTCTGATGGTTCGTTGAGGGCATTTTCAATTTCCTTATAGACCTCCGTCAACTGATTATATTCCCCAAGATTTTTATTTTCCTGCAGATAACGGGTATCCATCAGCGAATCACGGGCGCGGGTAATATCCTCAACCGATACACCGGTTCCCACGGACATATTGCCGATAGTAAGCGGGCGGTTTGCACCCAGATGTATCTGCTGGCGGGAATAATCGGGATTGGCGGCGTTGGCTACATTCTGGGAAATAACGTCCAGAGCGCGCCTGTTTGCCAGTATCCCGGTAAGCCCGTTATCCAGGGAAAGAAAGCCGGCCATATCAGATCGCCCTGTCTATAAGAACTGATGTTTTTTGATTTTTATTTTTATCATTTAACTTTTTGTCATAAGTTCCATCGCCTTCATCGGCGCCCAGCTCTTCAAATACCGTGTTAAAAAGATTATCCAGGTCGGAGAGCCGATTTTTAAGAAGTTCCATATTTTCGGAATTAACCCTCTGAATATCACGCAAAACAAACTTTAACTCCGTTCTTTTTGCCACATATCTCTGCCGGGTCTGTTCTTCCATATTCTCAAGCAACTCATCCAGTTCCATATTTTCTAACTCCTCGTCATCACAGTTGCATATTTCCAGCCACAGCTCGCGCTGGCGGGCGCCAAGTTCCCTGAGCTGTGCGCTCAACACCTGTTCGCGCTGAGTGAAATCCTGTATTTTCTCAAGATCGCGATCTATAATAGCGGTCTGTTTTTCCTGCACCGTGGAGCGCAACTTTTCGTATTCTTCTTTTAAATCAAGTAGATTCGAAAATAATTTTTTTATTGGTTCCATTATTAAAACCTCCGGGATAGTTGTTCTCCAACAGTTTGATCATCGACCATCGGAAAAGAAAACTTTAGGAATGTTCCGGGAAAGATACTCTGGAAAAGAACCAGTTTATAACAAACACAGTTTTATAG
>CAYTSZ010000226.1:0-2406 GCA_964440635.1 uncultured bacterium | reverse complement strand
TTTAATTGAAATGAAAAAAAGAAATTTAACTTCGGTCCTTTTGAGATCGCTTTCGGATGCGCCGGTTGCCCTTTTAATGGGTCCACGGCAGGTGGGGAAAAGTACACTTGTAGAATGTATCGCTGAAAACGAGCATCCGGCCGATTATTTTACCCTTGATAGCCGCGGTGTCTATGATGCGGCTGCGATAGATCCGGAAGGGTTCGTTGATGGACTGGATGACAACTGTGTTATAGATGAAGTTCAGCGAGTTGAAGAATTGTTTTTAGCGATCAAGCGTTCAGTGGATAAAAAACGTAAGCCGGGGAAATTTTTGTTAACCGGTTCTGCCAATCCCTTTTTTCTCCCGGGTATTTCAGAATCTCTTGCTGGTCGGATGGAGATCCATACTCTATGGCCATTTTCGCAGGGAGAATTAAGCGGGGATTGTGACGGTTTTGTTGATAAAGCTTTCTCGAATGAACGCCTTAATTTTAATTCTATTCCGAACCAGGAAAAATTAAGCGAGATACTTGTTCGCGGTGGATATCCGGAAATTCAAGAAAGAGACGACCCCGACCGGCGCGATGCGTGGTTCGAATCGTATCTTTCAGCCATGATTCACAGGGATCTTAGAGATTTAAAAAATATCAAAAATGTATCAGAACTGTCCAGCCTTTTATCAGTAACGGCTACCCGAGCAACAGAATTGCTTAATGTGGCAGGAATATCCAGTAATATCGGTATCCCTCAAACCACTCTTAAACGCTACCTGGCACTGCTCGAAGCTGGTTTTTTGCTAATAAAAATTCCTTCCTGGCGCCCCAACCTTGGCAAAAGATTAACCAAGTCGGCCAAGATTTTTTTAACTGACAGTGGTCTGTTGTGTCACTTGCTTGGCTGTGGCGTGGAGAGACTTTTAGACGAACGAAAACGATTCGGGAGAGTTCTGGAGAATTTTGTTGCTATGGAACTTCATAAACAGATAGGTTGGTCGCAAAAGCGGGTGGAACTTTACCATTTTAGAACGTATAACGGGGAAGAAGTAGATTTTGTTCTTGAATCTGCGGATGGAACGCTTGTTGGCGTGGAAGTGAAAAGCAGAAGGACGGTTAGAGGTGACGATTTTGAGAATTTAAGATTTTTGAATGACCAGATACCTGAAAAATTTCACCGGGGCATTGTGTTGTACACCGGTGAAGAGTTCGTGCCCGTGTCCCAAAATTTAGAGGCATATCCGCTGTCGGCTTTGTGGTCTGAAGGTTAAAAACATGCTAATTTCTTTGTTTTTTTGAAATTAATCTGCGTCCCAAATATTTAGCAGTTTCTCAAGTTCTCTGGCTCTCATGCTCTATCTTAATCATCTGCTCGTCCCCTCGTCTCTTCGCATTTGTCATTTTCCGGTTCCCCCCTCTGTGACCTCTGTGGTAAAAAGTCGTTGACTTTGAATTTGCCTTTTCTCCTTGTCCCCCTGTCTCCCCTTCCCCTTGTCCGCTTTTACCTCTGCGACCTCCGTGGTAAAAATGTTTTGATTTTAATCAGATTTGTCCCGGGGGATAACAAGAATTAGTTCCCCAGTTTTAATCTGCGTTTCCCACCAAAAAACAAGATTTCCCCATCTGATCCCGTCAGCACCCTCGAATTATATGTCGTATATCCGCAATTGCGGATGTTGTTGTATATGAGATTGTAGTGTATAATAGAATTATCTTATAAAAGGAGTGGTTTTGATGGAAATTTCTGGTGCAGAAATGGATGAGTTTGTTTTTCGGATGAGTAAGTTTTTTGAGGTGTTGGGTAATGCGGTACGGTTCAATATATTGCTTTTGCTGAAGGAAGGAAGCTGGACTGTGAATGGCCTGGCGGAAGAGTTGCACCGCACCCAGCAGTCGATATCCCGGCAGTTGAAAGTGTTGCGTGATCATCAACTGGTTAGCTCGAAAACGCGTGGATGCTACCGCGATTACTATCTAAAACGGGAGGATCTGCTTGATAAGGCAGTAGAAATGTATTCTTTGCTGACCAGGTCCGAAGAATAGGATTTCTTCATACTACGGCCTCAGCGTCCTTGAATCAAATGCCGTATATGGAATTCTATTTTGTTATTTATTTTGGTAGTAATTCCTGATTTTTTTCGAGGGTATTTTTACAGTTCATAATCTGAAATTGGAACAAAGGGACTGGGCGTGTTATACTGTAAAAAACGGAAGATAAAAATGTGACATACAATCGACGAGTAGGAAGTATTATGCCGACTATTATCCGGGTGAAAGGGTATAGGTTTTTCTTCTACAGTAACGAGGGACTTGAGCCTCCGCATGTTCATGTGGAGGCAGCCGGTAAATACGCTAAATTCTGGTTAAAATCTGTTGTTCTTGCAAAAAATAGTGGTTTTAAAGCGCATGAGTTAAACGAAATTGGTAAAAT
>CAYTSZ010000225.1:0-2431 GCA_964440635.1 uncultured bacterium | reverse complement strand
ACTCCACAACCGGCTTTTTGCCCCCCGCCTTTTCGCTCTCTTTGGAATCTGATTTGTTTAAAAAACGATCTTTCAGTCGGGATAAAAGCGAAGCCGGATGGCCGCGAGTAATAAGTTCACCGCTGGCATCAAGAACAATCAGATGGGGAATTCCGCGAACGCTGTATTTTTCACTCAACCTGCTCTGTTTTATCTTCTCGAAAGGTATTGCCGGCCAGGGCATTTCATAATCCTGCATGTAACTGTGCATCGCTTTTTTAGAACGATCACGGGAAACCATTAAAAACTCAAACTGATCCTGATCTCTATATTTCTGATAGAAATCTTTCAGATCCGGCATAACCGCCCGGCAGGGGCCACACCAGGAGGCGGTAAATAAGAGTATAACCCGGGGAACTTCCCGAATCCTATCAGCAGATATTTGATCACCGGTGTAATCTACAAATTCATCGCCGGTTAGTTCAAGCAGCTTTTGGTGCTCATAAGAATCGGCTGCTTCACCCTCGCTTACTCCCCCGACAGCGCCGAATAAGAGACAAAATACCACGACAGCCATCAATAATACGACTGAACCAGATTCAAAATCAGACATAAAAAACAACCGCCTTAATATACAATTATGACTGTTTTTCAATTAAAATAAAATTCTTAAATGGTGTTAATTCCAAACCCTTCAAATCTATCATAACTATTAAATCCGGCAAAAAAATTTCCAAACATCACCCGGCGTTTGTATCTTCCGGGAGATTGATTTCAAAAGTAGTTCCTTCCGGAGATGAATCAACCCTGAGCTCTCCGTTTAACTGTTCTTCACTAAGAATTGTAACCAGTCGCAAACCAAGCGAATCTTCTTTCAGAGAGTCAAAATCCTCTTTCAGACCACCGCCATTATCGGCCACTTTCAGCCGGTAACCGTCCGGGGTGGGATTAAAACTTATTTCCAGCTCCAGTTCCTTTCCATCCGGTTCTCCGGCATATTTTAAGGCATTGGTCACCAGCTCCGTAACCAGCAGGCCAAGATATATCTCGCGCTTGAGGCCTAACTTTTGAACAGGTTCGATTTCCAGTTTTAAATCCACTTCGCCAGCTTGAGTATTAAAAGCAGACACCAACTGATTGACAAGTTTGGTTAAATATTCGGAAAAATCAACTTTCCCCACGTCTCCGGATTGATAGAGATTCTTATGGAGAAGAGATATGGACTTAATCCGCTCGCTGCTATCTTGAAGCACGCTGCGAGCTGTTTCGTCCTCGGTTTCATTGGCCTGCAGGGAAAGCATACTGGCTACTACGTTTAAATTGTTTTTTACCCGGTGATGGATCTCTTTCAGCAGGGTTTCTTTTTCCTGTAAAGTCGTCTCTAATTTACGATCCTTTTCCAGAAGTTCCTTCAGCAGGTTCTCCAGCGGGGCGGTAAAACCGGAAATTACTATTCCCCGGTAAATAAAGTAAAAGGACAACACTTTGAAAAAATGCCCGAGGACGTTTGCTAATCCATAGACAGAAATATAAAGCGTAAACATTAGCTCGGCGACTACAGTGAAACAGATTGAAGCAACTGTAAAATAGAAAACGGTGGGGGAAAACTTTTTGCGGGCACGAACAAGAAAATACAGAGCAACAAGCAAAATGAAACAGATCAAATACTCGCTGCCAATTTTAAATAGAGTAAGACCCGTCTCCGGGTTAAAACAGCGGGGGAATATATCCAGCGGATAAATGGTAAACATCAGAACAACAAATATCAGGGAAAAAAGAGGAAATATATATTTTGTGGTCAGAGTTTTTTCTTTGCTTACCAGATAAGCACCGGCCAGCAGGGCCAGGCTTTCAAAATAACGGGCCGATATCCACAGCTCTGTCGGAAGATTTGCACCAGAAGCAATTATATCTATCCCTTTGTAGGTCAGTGTATGAAAGAAATCAATCACAGCCACAAAAAGATAGGCCTGACCGACAACCAGGAAAAATTTGTTCTTTAAACGATGGCGGGTATTCCAGGTTATTATAAAAATAACGGAAGCAATAATCACACTGAAAAGTTCGGCTGAAAAATGAAAAAATAAATAATTTTGAAGACTCAAGTAATAAAAGACAGCAAAAATAACCGTCCAGAATAAAACAGGTGCAATCGCTCTGCGTATACTTTTATCTATCATAATATTCCACCGATTTCTCCGAAATATACCTCTGTGTCCAACTGTCCACTCTAACTTTCAAAAAATCAAAATACAATCTAACTATAACAAATAAATTAGTATATTAGAAAAAATGTTTAGAATTTTTTAAAACCTTCAAAAGCCATTCCGGCCAAGGGAACGTAGTGTCCGCAGACCTGAAATCTATGACACCTTCAAACAGTCTGTTTTAGGCCGCCATTCCGGGGCCTGACGCACACGGATGTGCTAATGCTGCGAACACAAGGATGTGT
>CAYTSZ010000224.1:0-2457 GCA_964440635.1 uncultured bacterium | reverse complement strand
GAATCCGCCAGTGAGACAAAAATGAAAATCGCGACCTGCCCCGGCTGTAAAAAAATTATTGACCGCTATTATTACGGGGAGTTAAGAATGAGTGGAAATTTCATGCTCGAGCACAGGGAAGAAATTTCCCATCTGATTGAAAATGAAATACAGAGGGCTCAAAAAAAGAATCCTCTGGGAAAACTTGTTGAGGCCAAAAATGAGGAAGGAGAAATCATTTTTCATACTACCAACGGGAAACTGGCCGAACGACTTGGCCGGGTCCTGAAAAAAGCATATCAGGGCGAATTGGAAATGGAAAAATCAGAAAACGTGACCAGGGTCTGGTGGAAGCGAGAAGACTGATTTCTGATCAGAAATGCCGCCGCGGATGATTATTTATGTCTTCGATACTGCTTGAACTATAAGGTTCGCTATGTCTGCGAAGTTCGGCATTAATTACTACGTCAAAATCAAAATCTTCCAGCCCGAGCATGTCAAAAAGTATTTTTTCAAGTTCTTCACTGTCTTCGATGCTGGAAACAGACCCCCAGATAGATACAAATCCGTCTTCCACTTCGATCTCAAGCGAGTCAGTATCGATATCGAGGCTGGTTTCAATCGTTTCAATTATGTGCCGGTGTAGTTCCTCGTCGGATAACGATTCGTGGTCAACCATTGGTTAACCTCCTTTAACTGTTTATGGAGAAGCGCTGGACAATATTAAATATATTATGGTTTGTCAAGAAATAGTTCTTTGACCCTGTAATTTTCTATCGCTTGAGTTGTGTTTTCTTGTCCCCCCCGGGTTTTAGAAAATACAGTATGCTTTACGTTATCAATATAAACACAGGAGTCTGGTTATTTATTTCCGAGAATTTTACAGGGGAGTGTTATTCCCGGTATCTATTCCGGGGGTTCTTTTATCAACTGGGTTACTGCGATTCTGGTTGTTCCAAATTCATAGTTTTCAATCAGTGAATAACTCGGGTAATTTTGAAGTGGGGTATGATCCCAGGTAGGTTCTTCAAGTATCACAAGGCAATTATTTTCGATGTTTTCCAGCCGGGGTAATAGTTCCAGAACCCGGCGGTTATAATCCTCCCCCGGCGGAGGAGCCGAGTAAACCAGGCCTATGTTGCGCACCCGCTCTTCCTCCAGGAACTGAAGGGCATCCATTTTTATCCAGACCATTGATTCGCCTTTCGCGTGTTCTTCGGGTGGGCTGCTGTCGATACAGACCGCCGTCTTAGCTCCTTCTTTCAGCAGCCGTTTTCCCACCCGCCCGCTGCCGGCAAACAGTTCGACTATGGTCAGTCCGTCAAGAACCTCTTTCAGGAGGCTGGCTATGGCATTAAGCGCCCGGTCGCTGGTCGGATTTAGCTTTTTGTCCGGACTCATCGGTCAGGGTACTTCGAAACTGCTGACTTCGCTTATTTCGTGTTTGTGTTTTGATTCGTCCAGATTAACGTTGTGAATGACATGCTTTAAGAACTTACCGGAAAGAGTTTCATAGTAAGCTATCTTCTTGGTATCGTCAGGGCCGGTTCCCAGGATCTTCTCGCTGATTTTTTTTCCCTCGAAACTGTATTGGTCATCATCTGTACCGATTGTGTATGTCTTCATTCTGAAGCCTCCTGTTTTAGTTATAACATTTGTTTTACGGGTTTTATGGTATCCAGTTTATTCCTGTATTTCTTTATTTATCTCTGCGATACTAATCTCCGAGAGGAACTGATGCAGCCGTCCTGCAACCTGCTTCAGCACATCTCTTGTCGGGCATTTCTCTATTATTTCGCATTTTGAATTTTCAGGCATTGTGCAGGCAGAAAGAAAAGCTGGTTTTTCCAGTGTTTCAACCACCTCGTTCAGACTTATTTTTTCTGCCGGGCGAGCTAACCGGTAACCTCCGTGCGGCCCTTTTTTTGCATTTATAAGTTCGGCATCACGCAACTGAGATAGTATCTGATTCAGATATTCGCGCGGGATTCCAAGTTCTTCCGCAAGATCCCGTCCGTGCCGGTAGGGGTTATTGGGTTTGGAAGCCAGCTCTCCCAGTGTTCTGATGCCATACAGAGTACGTGATGTCAGATGCATTTGATCCCCTGTTTTAGAAATTTTTTCCGAACCGCTATTATTATTTCATTTTCTGTCTCAATCGGCAACCACCAGTGCCGGGATTTCTGATATCATTGTATTAAACCTAAGTTGAGCGATTCTTGATCGGAGACACCCTATCTCTCTGACTCATTCTCGTGGCCATCCAGGCCACTGCGAGGTCTATATGTCCCACCATTTCCCATGGAGGGTTTATAGTCGTTGTTCACTGATCGACCAGCGCGTTATGATTGGCCGTATAATATCGACCATATGTCCCCGCCGGAAGGCGCCCCTCCAGGGCTCTGGGACATACAGAATACCGCCAGAGAGACATGGTGTCTCCTCCCCACCCGCTGGGTGAGGATGTGTCATGTCTTG
>CAYTSZ010000223.1:0-2522 GCA_964440635.1 uncultured bacterium | reverse complement strand
GCAAAAGTAGATTGCTCACTGGAATCAGATTGTTCTGGAAGTTCGGATTGCTTTGTGTATCGTGCAAGAATAAGTAATGTAACATCCGCCTATGCTCCGGGTCTGTTATTTTTCGTCCTCCAGGTTTGTTGCCAGGTTCATGGGGGCGGGACGCTCTCCGGACTCTTTTTCTTTCTGAAGCTCTTCGGCTTCCTCTTCCGTCTCCGGGATCAACCTGTCGATGGTTTTAGTTTCCCCGGTCTCCGGATCTGTTACTTTTATTGCATTCTTTTTCACTTTAATATTTAGCCTCCTATCGACAGTTAAGTCCCGATAATTATACAAATACGGGTTTGAATAAACCAACGTTTCCCAGACAGCCAGTTATGGAAAATCATCACTCATCCATTAAAACCAAAAAAATAAATCATAATGTCTCACCTCTTTTCATACCTCGCTTATCGTCTTTTTCTGCAGAGAAATGACAAACGTCACCCCTATCCCTCAGCAAAGGATTTTTTACCGACCTCACCGCCGGTACAATGGCCGCTGTTAATTTATACCGCGCAGCTCATTGTTAAATCTAGCCTACAAATGTCCCCAGCAGAGCAAGTGCTATCAAAACAACACCTATTCCTATCAGGAATTTAATTACCTTGGTCATTATTTTTCAACCTCCTTTTTATTGATTTACAATCAAACTTCGCTGCCGCATTCAGGACAGAAACGGCTCTGGGCTTCCAGCTGCTCACCGCACTCGGAGCAGTACTCCGCTTTACGTTCGTTTTTTTCTGATTCCTCTTCCTCTTTCACCGAAGAAAAATAAGCCAGAATAAACATCAGCAGGGGGCTTATAAGCAGACTGGCAACAAACGCTATCCAAAAAGATCTGTTCCTTTTGGCCCTGTAAAACCAACCCACTGCGAGAGAAAAACCAAAATAACCAAAAATAAATCCAGGATTCATTTTTCACCCTCCTTTCCAGCAGATAGGAAACTTCTAACCACAATAATTTTCTGACCGCCATCACTGATGGTCTGTCTATCAAAGGTTCCTTTTATAACCTCTATTGATTCCAGCAGGGCGAGGTTCCGGTCTTTCTGATGGCTTATATTGAATTTAATTGTTCCCCCGCCACCACCTTTTCCCTCCACCACAAGTGTATAATTCTGATTAAAAGCTCCCGGCTTCTCCCAGCGTTCAAACTCCCCTTCTGGCGCACGGTCTACAGCGCGGGCGAACCCCCTGACCGTCAAATTTCCAAAATCACTTATCCCACGCCGGGCCAGTAGTCTCGAATCCAGAAAGGACTTGTCTGCCCGAAGAACAGGATCATCACTCTTTTTTTCCTTGTTGACCGGTTTTACACTCTTTTGTTTATCATTTTCAATATCTTCGCCGATCATCAATCCCGCAACCACAAGAATCAGAAAAAACAATCCCAGGCAGGAAATCCATTGTTTGAGCAGAGACCTGTTTGAACCTCTGAAATACCGGATAACCGGCGCAAAAAAGATTAGCCCAACCCCGAACACAAAGACAGCTCCCGGATCTTCATTCCCCCCAAAGGCAGACAATATAAGCAACAGTCCAAACACCGCCCATATCCAACCTATAACCGTCCAGCTACCGGGATTCAGCACTTCAAAAAAACTGACGTCTCTTTCTTTATCGGAATTCGATTTCCGGTTTTGATCCCTGTCCGGTTCTTCTTCCTCGTTTTTTTCAGGGGAAGAGCCGACCTTCTGCCCACAATTCCCACAAAATTCAACTTTATCGGAGAGTTCAGCCCCACAGCTCGAACAAAATTTCATTTTACTCCACCTCGGTTCCACAGGATGTACAAAATGCCACGTTTTCCTCCATCTCACTGCCGCACTCGGGACAGCTCCGGGAACTTTTTACTTTTACTTCCTCAAATCCCTTTAGTTTCACTGCGGTACCCATCCCGCTTACCACCATCATCTTATCGTTTGATTTATCTGATTCACCGGCCATTTCCATTCCACCGTCAAATTCAACCCCTATAACCGCATGGGCGCCCCGGAGATATGCCTCCTTTTTTAGATCCTCGATTGCCAGGTCATATCCGGAAGCCAGCTCCCTTTCCAGGGTCCGGGAACGGCCACCCCAGAAACTCCCCCAGCTCCCCAGGAGATCCCGCCATGCGTTAACCCCCATCACAACCTGGGTCGTTATAGGATCAATGTATTCCTCAATCTCCAGGCCTTGAAGGCTTCCGGTTGTACTCACTATGATGTGGTCGATGTCGGATGCCTTTATCTGCTGCCGCTCTTTTTCTTTTCTTTTAATCACTTTTTCTGAACACTGTTTACAATACTCTTTTCCATCCACGTGACGAATATGCTTGAGCTTGTATTCCCTTTCACATCGACCGCAGACGACTTTCTCCGAACTACTAAAAATCCCCATCTTTTTCCTCCTTTATAATTTTCATTTTCCTGCTCTACATAAATAATGATTACTAAAAGTATATATGGGTTTTCTTTTAAAAAAGGTTTGTTTTTCAAAACTACATGTAG
>CAYTSZ010000222.1:0-2527 GCA_964440635.1 uncultured bacterium | reverse complement strand
TCCTCAATCTCTCAGAATCGCTCAATTTATGTGTCATTTTATTAGCTGCAGAAAACGGTAGCGGTTGTGGATGTCGGGGTGGGTTTTTGACGAACTCCAGTTGGCTGATTTATCGGCTGCTGCTTTTATTTTTTTCGCCAGATCGGGGGTTACTTCCAGCCACAGTTCACCTTTTTTCTTTAGAAGGCGGTGGGATTGTTTTATAAAATTCTGGTAAAAATCAAGCAGGGGTTCTCCGGCGTACAGGGCCCGGGCGGGCTCGTATTTTTCTACTTCCTCGGCCAGATCGGAATCACCGGGAAAAACATAGGGCAGATTGGCAACAATACCTGCTGTTTTTACCGACAGTCCGGACAGCCGGTCGGTTTGTATGAACCGGACGAAACAGTTATTCAGATTAAAGTTCTCACGAGCAAGCTCAAGTGCAGCGCTATCAATCTCGGTGGCGATAACATCGCGACGGGTGTGTTTGGCTAACCAGGCGGCTATAAAGCCGCTTCCCGTCCCACAGTCAATCAGAGGACCTGAAGGAAAATTGCTGACCCGACCGGCAAAAACACGGACCAGAGTTTCAGTTTCCGGACGGGGTATCAAAGCGCGGGGATCGGTCTTAATAACCAGGTCATCTATGTGGCAGTGCCCGAGTATATATTCGAGTGGTTCCCCGGCCCGCCGGCGTTTTTTGGCTATTTCAAAATCTATATCTTCTGCTATAAATTCAGAACTTAACCTGGCTGTATCGGGATCAAAATGGCGGGCCACTTCCCTTGCCTCCCAGCCGGGTGTTTCAGCTAACCAGTCCGGTGAGGTCTTCACTTTCTTCAAGTTCCTCCAGTTTTTCAAGCCGATCGGCCTCTCGCAAAGCAGCAACAACTTCCTCAAGGTCACCGTCCAGTATATCCTCGAGATTATAAAGGGTGAGATCTATCCTGTGGTCGGTAAGCCTGCTCTGGGGAAAGTTGTAGGTGCGAATCTTTCCGCTCCTGTCTCCACTGCCAACCTGATCCTGTCGTTTTTTCCGGCGCCGTTCGTCACGCTCGCGCTTTTGTTTTTCATAAAGCCGGGACCGCAAGATCTGCAGGGCGCTGGCCCGGTTTTTGTGCTGGGAACGTTCGTCCTGGCACTGGGTAACCACTCCCGTGGGAAGATGGGTTATCCGCACCGCGCTGTCAGTCATATTGACGTGCTGTCCTCCGGCACCACTGGCCCGAAAAGTATCTATTTTTAAATCTTCGGGGTTAATCTGAACGTCAATATCTTTTGCTTCCGGGAGGACAGCGACCGTGGCGGCGCTGGTATGGATACGTCCCCCGGACTCCGTCTCTGGAACCCGCTGAACACGATGTATGCCACTTTCATACTGCAAACAACCGTAGACGTCGGCTCCCTTTACTTCGCAGACCAACTGCTTGTAGCCGCCGTGAGCAGCTTCGGTGATATCGAGGGGTTTTATTCCCCAGCCTTTTTTAGCGGCATACCTGCTGTACATACGAAACAGATCGGCAGCAAACAGGGCCGCTTCTTCCCCGCCGGTACCGGCTCTTATTTCAAGGATTACATTTCTTTTTGAATCGGGATCGGGGGGAATCAAAAGCTCCTTCAAACGACCGGCAAGATTTTCAAGCTTCTGCTGGAGAGTTTCAATCTCCTCCTGAACAAACTCTGCCATCTCACCGCTGGATTCTTCAAGCAATTCTTTATTTTCCTGAAGTTCCGTTCGCAATTTTTTATACTCACGATAAGCATCAACCACAGGTTTTAACTTAGAATACTGCAGAGAAATCTCCTGAAATTTGCTGCTGTCGGCCAGTTCATCAGGAGAATTGAGCAGGGATTGAAGATGTTCCAGGCGTTCTTCCAGCTCCTGGAGCTGCGGTTCAAACTTAAGTTCGATTACTCCGTTTCCTCCGCCTCTTCGGACTTCTTACCGTATTTGCGCTCAAAGCGCTCCACACGTCCCTCTGTATCAACCAGTTTCTGTTCACCGGTATAAAAAGGGTGACTGGCCGAGGAAACCTCAACCTCAACAAGCGGATACTCTTCGCCATCAATTGTAGTTGTTTTTTTAGCCTCGGCGGTCGAACCAACCAGAAACTCTTCGCCGGAAGTAACATCTTTAAAAACAACTTTTCTAAATTCGGGATGAATACCTTCTTTCATCATTACCACCTCAATAAGTTTAATCAAACATAATTTACATTTTTAGCCCCGGGTAATAAAACAAAATTCAAAAACAGGATATCAAAAGAGCCTGAAAGACTGTGAATTAGACTTACCGGAGGCACATTTAATCAGAATTCCTATTTATTATACCCTGAAAAACTATAAATCTAAAGATGAAAATAAAACTGTTCTTCACCCACCATTTGAATTAGACCTAAGTTGAGCGGTTTTGAGATTGAGGATGTATCACATCTTGTTTTCTCATTCTCGACAGCTTCCTGCTGTCTGCGAGGTATACAGCCATTGGCGCACATCCTGTGCGCCAACCCATGGCTGTATAAATCCGAAAACAAGACATGACACA
>CAYTSZ010000221.1:0-2604 GCA_964440635.1 uncultured bacterium | reverse complement strand
GACTGGGAGATGGCGACTTTCCGGTCGAATCGTTACGTTTAATATACAGGGAGATAATCGCCACCTGTCTTAATCTGGAAAAACCGATCAAGGTCGCTTATCTTGGCCCGGAAGCAACTTTCACCCACTCGGCCGCCCTGCGTCAGTTTGGTCGGGCCAGTCAGTTTGAAGATTATGATTCTGTTCCCGAGGTTTTTGGTGCGGTTGAGAGGGAAGAGACAGAGTTTGGGATAGTGCCGGTCGAAAACAGTCAGGAGGGTGCGGTGCGCCATACGCTGGACCGTTTCCTTGAGTCGAATCTTTCTATCTGTAATGAATGTTACCTGATGGTTAACCTGTACCTGATGTCCTGTGCTGATGAACTTGAAAAAATAGAAACGGTTTATTCTCATTCCCAGGCTTTATCCCAGGCGAGAAACTGGTTGGAATACCATCTACCTTCTGCGGGAATAAAAAACACCGACAGTACAGCTTCAGCCGCCCGCCAGGCCGCCGGCGACCCGACAGTGGCGGCTGTGGCCAGTGAGGCCGCCGCTGAACTTTACGACCTGAACATACTGGCCAGCAAAATAGAAAACAGTGTCAATAATTACACACGATTTTTGGTCATCGGCAAGCAGACACCCGAGGCTACGGGTGATGATAAAACATCCATGGCATTTTCCGTGCAGGATCGTGCGGGAGCTCTTTATGAGATGTTGAAACCCTTTGGAAAACTTGGTGTTAATATGACAAAAATAGAATCCCGGCCTTCTAAGAGTAGAACCTGGGACTATATATTCTTTGTTGATTTTTTAGGGCATCAGGAAAACAAAAATGTGAAAAAACTTTTAAGTGAATTGAGAACGAAATCACCATTTTTTAAAATACTTGGTTCATATCCCAGGGAGGATCCTTTCAATGAGTAAGGAAGAAAAAAATCTATCCGCACAGATGCGCGGTGAGCTGGACCAGATGGTTCCGTATGAAGCCGGAAAACCGATTGAGGAGATCCGGCGTGAATATGATCTTGATTTTCAGCCGGTGAAGCTGGCTTCAAACGAAAACCCGTTTTCTCCACCGCCCGAATTACGGGAGGCGTACCTGGCGGAGTTTGAACAGTTAAACAGATA
Source organism: uncultured bacterium (assembly GCA_964440635.1). Classification (GTDB taxonomy): domain Bacteria; phylum T1Sed10-126; class T1Sed10-126; order T1Sed10-126; family T1Sed10-126; genus CAYTSZ01. Next base: position 1,492 of record CAYTSZ010000221.1, on the reverse strand, counting down.
TCCCGATGGCGGCTGTTACTATCTGCAAGAAAAATTGGCCGAAAAATACAACTGGCCCGCCGAGGGTATAATTCTTGGTTCGGGAAGCGATGAAATTCTTGATTGTCTGGCCAAAGCGATGCTCTGCCCGGGCAGTGAGGTTTTAACTGCCGATCCGGCCTTTATACGCTACCGGATGGGTGCCCTGATGATGGGAGCCACTCCGGTGGAAGTTCCGGTGGACGAGAATCTGGATTTTGATCTGGACCGGATGGCAGACAACATAACCGCCGATACCCGCTGGATCTGTTTCTCGAATCCCAACAATCCCACGGCCCGTTATGTTAACAGGAAAGAGTTGACGGATTTTATCTCTAAAATCCCGGACTCCTGTTTGCTTATCCTGGATGAAGCTTATTTTGAGTTTGTGGACCAACCTGATTATCCGGACGGGATCAATTTTTTACGGGAGAGTCTTTCGGGCGGCTGCCCGATTGTTGTTCTTAGAACTTTTTCAAAAGTGTTTGGCCTGGCCGGTTTGAGAGTTGGATATGGTTTGATGGATCCTCGGCTGGCAGCAGAAATACACAAGGTCCGGCCGCCGTTTAACGTCACCCGACCTTCTCAGGCAGTTGCTCTCGCGGCCCTGGAAGCTGACGGTTATCTTGAAGACGTCAGAAAAAGTATAGGAGATGAACGCCGCCGGCTTGTTCTGGAACTGGAAAGCCGTGGATTTAATGTTGTTCCTCCGTCTGCCAATTTTATGCTGGTTGGAACAGACGCCGACGGTGGTGGAGAGCTTATCTATGAGGAACTTTTAAAACGCGGTGTTATTGTTCGTTCAATGGCTCCCTACGGTCTGGATAGATATTTTCGACTTACGGTGGGCCGACCCCGGGAAAATGACCAATTCTTAGCTGCCCTGGATGAAATCGGTGGCTTCTGAAAAACACCTCTATATTGCCGGTCTGGGTTTAATAGGGGGCTCTGTCGCCTATGGGTTGCAGGACAGTTCTTTTAAGGTTAGCGGCTGGGACCGGGATCCCGAAACCAGTAAGAAAGCGACTGGGGAGGGTCTTGTTGATGAAATTATCGCCCCCGAAAATTTGCCGGAATCAGTAGATGGGGTTATGCTGGCGGTTCCCGTCTCTTCTATGCCGGAAGTTGTAAAAAAAATAATAGCCGGAGAGGGTAAAATCCCGCGATATTTTACTGATGTCGGTTCCACAAAAAGCTGGATAACATCCCGGATGCAGCAACTGCTGCCTGAAAAGTGTGAGTTTGTCGGTGGCCATCCAATGGCCGGTTCAGAAAAATCTGGCCTGGAAGCGGCAGATCCGCTGCTGTTTGAAAATGCTATCTGTGTTATAACTTCCGTCGGAAACGGCAGTTGTATTGAAAGAGTAAAAGAAATCTGGAGGGTTCTGGGGGCCCATCTTATGGTGATGGATCCCGATGTTCACGATAAAGTTGCCGCCCGGGTCAGCCATCTTCCGCACCTGACGGCGGCGGC
>CAYTSZ010000220.1:0-2605 GCA_964440635.1 uncultured bacterium | reverse complement strand
CTGGATGGCCACGAGAATGAGTCAGAGAGATAGGGTGTCTTCGATCAAGAATCGCTCAATTTATGTTTTTCTTACTTTGTCCGGGAACTATTTTATTTTTTTAATTTTCTTTTAAACATTTATATTCTCCGGTTTTCAGATAATGATGGAAATGTTTCAGGCATGGCGGTGTGTCGGGAGCCTCTGATAAAAACCGAACGAATTTCTCAATCTGGCCCACGGTGTCGGGACTGACAATATGTTCTATTTCACATGCGTCTTTTTCGGCACTTTTTTTGTTTACGCCCAGCAGTTTGAAGAATTCTGATAGTATCTGATGTTTCTTTGTCAGTTCGCCGGCCAGTTTTCTACCGGTTACTGTCAGTATTACTCCGTAGTAAGGTACGTAGTCAACAAGATTTTCCTCATCAAGTTTCTGTAGCATTTCGGTTACGCTGGCTTCGCGGATGTCCAGCGCCAGAGCTATGTCCCGGTTCCGAACCCGTTCGTTATCGTTCTGGAGTTGATTGATGGTCTCTACGTATTTTTCCCGCGTTTCTTTTGCCATTATTTAAACTCCAATCAGTATCAGGCGCAGCAGACCCCCGACCAGAAATGTGGTGATTAGCATCGTTAACACTGCCTTTAACATGTCCTCAAATCCTATTTCACGCAGCATCACTGCAAAAGCAGCTATGCAGGGGAAATAGATGATCAGGATGGTGATTGCGATTATGAGCTGGGGAGTGGAGAGGCCCAGCGGTAGTAACATTCCAACAGCCAGATCTTTGCGAAGAAAACCAACGACAAGGGTGAAAGCAACGCTGCCGGGCAGACCAAACCAGCCTTCCATCACGGGAGCGGTAAACTGGCCCAGAGCCTGCAGAACCCCAAGACCGTGTAGAATATTTATAATAGCAACGCCGGCCAGCAACCAGGGAAGCGCGTCGGTAAGATAGTGTTTTATTCTCATTACTGTTTTTTTGAGGATGGCCCGCGGCGCCGGCCAGCGATAGGGGGGGATTTCCAGAAAGATTTCAGGGCTTTCCCCGCTGACCAACCGGTTTAAGATAAGCCCCCCGATTATATATATGCTTGCGAGGGTGATAAAAATTATGAGTAGCGGGGCAAAACCTCGTCCGCCGAGTGCTCCAAATATCATTGCTGTCTGGGCCGAGCAGGGAATGACTATTGCCAGTAGAGTTGCCGAAATAAAACGCTGCTTGCGAGTTTCAAACACTCGGGTGGCCATCATCCCCGGCACATGGCAACCCATTCCCAGCAATACAGGTAAGATACCGTATCCATGCATCCCCAGCTTATGGAAAAAGTTATCGGCCAGTGTTCCCAGCCGTGGCAAATAACCGCTGTCCTCGAGTAAAGAGAGGATAAAGTAAAAAGATATTATGAAAGGCAGAACCATTACAAAGGGTACAAAAAGACCGGTTGTCAGTATCCCCATCGCTTCTTCCCAGTTAAGTCCGGTTTTAAAAATCTCTCCGATAAGAATAGTGTGCAGGAGACCTTCTCCTCCCAGTAAATCACTCAGCCAGAGGATCACGGGTTGATAATATATATCGAAAAGTGGGGCAAGTATATATTGCTCCAGGCTTTCTCCGATATTTAAAACCAGCCAGAATATAGTAGTCAAAACAAAGGCGGCTATGGGCAGTCCGGTGGCAGGTTTTACAGTCAGGTCTGCCAGTTTTTCTTTGAAAGTATGGGGGCGGCTGTGAATCTTTTCGGTGGATGTTACCAGTTGACTGACCTTGGCCCATTTCTGTTCCTCGGTCATAGGAGGCCAGTGGGGATTTTTGGCTTCAGGGATCCGCCTGCGCAGTTGCTTGAATCCTTCCCCGGTCAAAGCCACAGTAGGCACCACCGGCACGCCGAGGAGCTGTTCCAGTTTTTTTACGTCGATTGAAATTCCCCGGTGTTTTGTTTCGTCCCACATGTTAAGAGCGATAATAACCGGTATGTCTCGTTCCATCAGTTGCATTGTCAGGTAGAGATTTCGCTCCAGGTTAGTGGCATCGATAACATTGATGGCTATATCACCATCGTCCAGCATTTTGGTAGCGACCTCTTCGGCAGGTGAGTCGGGTTGAAGGGAGTAAATACCCGGGATATCGACAATTCTAACTGTTTCTTCGTCCAGAAGCATATTACCTTCGCTGAAACCAACAGTGGTGCCGGGATAGTTGGATGCCATCACCCGCGCCCCGGTCAGCCGCGAGAAAACAACGCTTTTTCCGATGTTGGGGTTCCCGAACAGAACAATATTTTTCATTGTTCCGTTTCTATTATAATTTTTTTCGCCATTCCCCGTCCGATGGTGAGCTGTGTTTTACCGGCATTTATAACCAGGGGTCCCGCAGGCTGACGGGTCACAACGCTTATTCTTTGATCTTCACGGACACCCCGGCTCCGCAAGCGGTGTTTAAAGGTTCTTCCGCCCCTGAGCTGAGTTACTGTGCCGGATTGGTTAGATTTCATTTCATTTAGTGACTTTTCCATTATATTGACTCCCGAATAAATTAGGACAACCTAAATATGTTAACCTCACTTGCAATATAAATAAAGCCAATTATGATTAATCAAACATAGAATTAATTCAGGTGTTAAC
>CAYTSZ010000219.1:0-2698 GCA_964440635.1 uncultured bacterium | reverse complement strand
AAATGTTACTTTATCTTCAACTCCCAACTGTTTACTAAGTTCCTTAAGTTTGTCGAGCTCCGGTCCGTCGCCGACTACCATCAGATGATAACATTCGTCTAAATTTTCCATCATTCGTATGAGGATATTAACGCCTTTCTTTGCCTGAAGCCGGCCTACATATAAAATCTTAAATTTATCCTTTAATTGTAGGCCTATATGTTCCCAGTCCCGTTTGTTTGGAGTGTAATTCCTGAATCGATTAAAATCCTGCAGAGGTATACCGTTGTGAATAACTGTTATCTTCTCTGGAGAAACCCCAAATTTCTGGTTTAACATCGCATGGGAACCGGTGGAATTGGCGATATAAGTGTCAAATAATTCAAGAAGCGGTTTTACTTCGGACGATTTAAACCACAGCCCGCCACCCTCGTAATATATCTTTTTAATGTCTTTTAGTTTTTGTGCAAGAGTTTTTAGCAAGCGGGGGTAGGAGAGCTGGCTATAGCATATAAAGGCTTCGTATCTTTTATTTTTTATCCATCTTTTTACAAAATATGGTCTTAAAAAAGCGGGATAACGGGGAATTTTAATCTGCGCGGCGTACTTATAGTGTTTGATATCGCAAATTCTTTCCAGGTTGTTTTCGAATTTATCGTGTACCGGATCACCGACCGCAAGAAGATCCTGTTTATAATCTTCGGCCAGTTCCTTGATGAAACGAAAAAGCCGGTTTTCCAGCCCTGCTGGTTCATCCATGGTGGAAAGATGAAGGAGTCTCACAAGTAAATCAATCCCGTGTCTTTTTTAATTCGTTATAAAAATCTAATGAATCTTGAAGTGGTTCCACCAGTTCTTCGTTCCATTCGGAAAACGGCGGTACCACTCTTACTTTTGTTTTATTTATTTTTGAAGCAAAAATGTTCCCATCAGATTTTTGCTTTATACCGAAGATTTCTTTGAGTTTATAAAACCCACGGTGGTCCTCTTCAAAAATATCACTAAAATCAAGCAACAGATCAGGGTTATGATCCCTGATCATCTCGTTACATTTTAACCAGTACCAGTTTATCCTTTGAAGGGGATTAAGACCTTTCCAGTCCGAACGTGACATTTCACCGGTATCCATAGGGTTAAGGCGGATACTGCAGTCGTTGCGGGTGAACATACCCTTGTTCAGAGCAGAAGAAGCAAAATCGCCGGGGTGTCGGATTATTTGGATAATAAACGCCTCCGGAAAAGCTTTTTTAACAACCGGAAGAAGTGGAACTAGTTTCATATTGGCCTCAACAAATGTTTCCCCTGATGAAAACAATTTTTTGCGTGTCCTGCGCAATTTTAACCTGTACCAGTCGCTGTAGGGTAAAAATCTGCGTATTTTTGTTTTTCTGAAAGTGTGATTTTTCCAGCGAAGGTAGCGTGACGCTTCTTTTCCCATCATGGGTTCTGGTTGGTGATATGCTTTTACACCGTCAAAAAAATTGAGTCGTTCGGCAAGAAAATTTGTTCCCGTGCGGCCGGTAGAAACAATAAAAGATTTCGCTGACATTGCTGTTCATCTCCACGTTATTAGAGCTGTATTATCCTATTAATCTTAGTTTATTAAAATCTTTTTTTCAATAAAATCGGCGGTTTTTTGTGCGAGCAATTCTGCTCCCCGGTCATTGACATGGACATGATCACGGAAATACTGGCTTGAACCGGTCACCCCGGACGAAAGGTCAAAAAAGCGTTCCCCGGTCACTTGACGTATTTTTTAATATATTTTAGATGGTTCGAAAGCCACGAACCATACCCTGGTAAGTTAGGCTCAGGGTGTTAAAACTAATTTTATTTTTTTCCTCTGGTCCGTTATTATCTGCAACGAGGCGGGCCTGAGACACTAAAACAGGTACGGCATTCTTTTCCCTGGCCAGACTGACAAACTGTTTAACGGTTAATTCAAACTGGGTAACCGCTTTTTCATCAAGTGTATCAAAGTGCCGTCCCCGGTACCGTCTGCCCTCCGATTCCCAATCTTCCAGGTGAGAGTAAAATCTTGTTCTTAAGTGAAAATAGAGCTGAGAATGTTCCCCCAGAAAGCGATCTATGGAATTGCGATAATTTTTCTTTTTGTTATCATCGGGATTGTAAGGATGCATGGAATAAAGTGGAAATTGTACCGGAACATTAAAATACTTCAGATCGTTCCAGCCGTGGATCAAAAAAACATAATCAGGCTGTAAAAAATGGCCGCGCGAATAAAACTTCCCCAGAGAATCCGGTGAAGCATGGCCCGGAGTCCCTCCATTTATTATTTCTACCTGATTATAACCTCTGTTATGTAGAATTTTTTCGGCTAATTCTGGCCAGCTCGGGGGTTTGGAGCGTGAGTCAAAAACATGAGAGCCGCCATAAAAGAGTAACCTGACTTGACCGGGAGGTTTTTCTATTGAAAAATTATTACCGCGATAACCATGGTTGTTAATATGATATTCCCACTCAGGGTGATTGCGACTTTTGGCCACCCGCTCTCCGGGTTTAAGAATATGCCGCGCAAAAACATAAGGCTGATATTTAACATCCATGCTTAGGGCCCAGGAAGGTTCTTTGAGCCGGCGAGCTACTTCACCAATTGCAAATAAGACTAAAAATGCAATAAATGCTGAAACTAAAGCAAGAAGAATATTTTTCAAGAATTCATTTCGAATAAAGCTCATCTTTAATTTCTCCTTAGTCC
>CAYTSZ010000218.1:0-2726 GCA_964440635.1 uncultured bacterium | reverse complement strand
AAATGATCCTCCTTTATTTTCGTAGCATTCTTTATCCACAGGGTCTGGATATAGATCAGTCCCGCAAGAGTAAAAGCTATAATAATGGTCAATACCCAAATGAATTTCCTGCTCATACTACAAAAATAATGGGTTGATTTCGAAAATCACTGCGATTAACAATAATTAACTTTAAACCTTGATATTCAGTTAATAAAGCTTTATCAACTAAGGGAAAAAATCAACTGTTTTTATTGAAATCAGCGTCACAAGACCTAGCCTGATTTATAAAGGTGTTTCTGTCTGGACGTTTTCTAAGGCCTCATTAGCAGCTTTCTGTTCTGCTTCCTTTTTTGAATTCCCTGTACCCATTCCTGATATTTTTTCATTAACAATAGCTCTGGCTATAAAAACAGGACCGTTATCTTCTGTTACCGGGTATTCTTCGGTGATGAAATGGACGGGGCGCTTATTTTTTTGTCCCCACTCTATTAATATCGATTTGTAATTGGTATCATTTTCAACGATTTGTTTCAAATCAAGGTATTTGGTGAGAATACGGTTTCGGATGAATTTTCGTGAACTTCCGTAACCTTTATCAAGAAAGATGGCGCCTATAATGGCTTCGAGTGCATCGCCAAGGATGTGTGTTTGTGATATGTCTCCTGGAGGATGGAATTGTATCCATTCCTGAAGACCCATGTCGAGGGCGATTTGATTAAGATTGGCCCGGCTCAATATTCTGGAGCGGGTTTTTGTGAGAAATCCTTCGTCTTCTTTTGGGTAGAGGAGATATAATTCCTGAGCAACTACGGCTCCGAGAATGGCATCTCCCAGATATTCCAGACGTTCGTTGTTAAGAGCTTTTCTTCTGTTTCGTCTGATAACAGATTTATGCACCATTGCCTGGTGATACAGGTCGGTATTGCCGGGCCGAATCCCGGTTATTGAATTTATAAATCTATAAAACTTTCTTCCCTTACGGGAAAAAAGTTTTATAGATTTGAAAAGCGGTATAAACACAACTTAATCTACTGCTTTAAATACCACACATGCATTGTGACCTCCAAAGCCGAAAGTATTCGACATCGCCACTTTTATTTTTCTTTCCTGAGCTTTTCCAACTGTCAAATTGAGTTTTGGATCAATTTCGGGATCGAGCTCAAAAAGATTAATGGTGGGAGGAACAATGCTGTTTTTCATTGCCAAAATCGATGCAATGGCCTCAACAGCCCCGGCAGCACCCAGCAGGTGTCCGGTCATTGATTTTGTGGAGCTGATACTCAGCTTATACGCGTGATCTCCAAATACCTTTTGAATGGCACGTGGCTCAGCGATGTCTCCCAGCGGGGTGGAAGTACCGTGAACGTTGATGTAATCTACTTCATCAGGACGAATATTTCCGTCTTTCAGTGCATTGGCCATTACTCTTTCAGCACCTTTCCCATCGGGGTCGGGAGCTGTTAAGTGATAGGCATCGGCGGTCATACCTGAACCTGCCAGTTCGCAATAGATTTTTGCACCACGTTTCACAGCGTGCTCATATTCTTCAAGAACCAGGGCACCCGAACCTTCTGCCATTACAAAGCCGTCTCTGTCTTTGTCGAAGGGGCGTGAGGCAGTGGCAGGGTCGTCGTTCCGGGTAGAAATTGCCTGCATGGCGTTAAATCCGCCTACTCCTGCTTCATTTATTGCAGCTTCTGAGCCTCCTGTAATAAACATTTCAGCCTTTCCAAGTCTGATGAGGTCAAAAGCGCTTGCAATAGCATGAGTTGAAGACGCACAAGCCGATACCGTCCCGTAATTGGGACCCCTCAATCCGTACTTCATGGATATATGACCTGCTGCAATGTCAGAGATCATTTTAGGAATGAAGAATGGATTAAAACGAGGTACTTCATTGTTCTTTACAAAAGAACGCGTTTCGTCGAGGAAAGTGATGATACCACCAATGCCTGCACCCCAGATGACGCCTGCCATATCCTGGTCTATGGCCTGGGGATCAATTTGAGCATCCCGGAATGCCTGCTCAGCTGCGATCATGGCAAACTGAGCAAACATGTCCATTTTTCTTGCCTCTTTGCGGTCGAAGTAATCGGTAGGATTGTAGTCTTTTACCTCGCAAGCAAATTTTGTTTTAAAATGGGTGGCGTCAAATCGAGTAATGGGTGCAGCACCACTTACTCCTTTTTGCAGGTTGTCCCAATACTCATCGATGGTTTTACCTATCGGAGTAATGGCACCCAACCCTGTAACTACTACTCTTTTTAACTCCATAACTGCTTTTAAAGTATAACTCTACTTTTTACTGATTACTTTGCATTTTCTTCAATGTAAGCAATGGCGTCACCCACTGTGCCAATGTTTTCTGCCTGATCATCAGGAATTGCAATGTTGAATTCTTTTTCGAATTCCATGATCAGCTCTACAGTGTCAAGAGAGTCAGCACCCAAATCGTTGGTGAAGCTGGCTTCGTTGGTTACTTCTGTTTCGTCAACGCCCAACTTGTCTACAATAATTGCCTTAACTCTTGATGCAATGTCTGACATAGCTTTAAATTTTAAGTTAATAATAGATAATTTGGTTTTAAAACAACTGTGCAAAGAAAAAGATTTGCCCAAAATAAATCAAATATTCCTCAAAAGAAATTAGTTTTCAGGGCCCTTTTTTCTAATTTTGACGTGGCGAAAATACGATTTTTTTACCAGACAAAATTTTAAGAATGAAAAATATTGTTCTGATTGCTT
>CAYTSZ010000217.1:0-2735 GCA_964440635.1 uncultured bacterium | reverse complement strand
GCCTGTGCACAGCCCGGCGCATAAGATCGGGAATTTCAGTTTCACTTTCGGCAAGATCAACCCGCACCGGCTCGCCCGGCGGTCCATGGTCAACCTTCTGATCTATATCCCCCAGTTGAAGCGAAACCTCGCTAACATTGCGCGTGTTGCGAACGTTTTCATTGAGAGGATAGAAATTGCGGGCCCATTCCTCGAGCCAGCCCGGCACCTCGCCGTAAATCGACTGATTGGGATCGTAAAAGACATACAACCAGCGCTCGCCGGCTTCAGGGATGAAATCCAGCAGGGAGATAAACCACTCGTCCTGGAAATCCTGGGCCTCGTCAATAATCAGGGCATCATATTTATCGTCAATAATTTCCGCAGCCTCACTGAGAAGCTGGGGCACGATTTCGGACCAGAACTCATCCCAACCGGGGGCTTCTTCATCCTCCTGGTTGGGGAACTTGAACTGTATTCCAGCCCGGCGCAGACAGCTTATGGCAAAAGAATGAAAATGACTAACCTCAATATTTTCATCTTCCACACCTTCCTCAATATGCTCGCGCAGATTTTTGTTAAAACAGAGCCAGAGAACTTTCTTACCGGCGGCGGCCAGGCGGCTGGCTTTTTCCAGGGAGAGCAGTGTTTTCCCGCTGCCGGCGCAGCCCTGGACAAAAACATCCTGCTGGCGGTCCAGCACGTCGAGCAGTTTATACTGATCTTCGGTCAAGCGCAGCAGATCCTGCTCTGTTTTCTTTATGTAATGGCCGAGGCTCTCGACGATATTAAACTGGCGGCGCAAAAAACGGTCGCTTAAAATCTCCCATTTCTGGGCATCAAGCGAACCGGTAAACTTAACCTGGCTGTTACAGAAGCTATAAAGTTCCTCTATGCTTTCTTCTATAGTATCCATATCCTCACGAAACAGGATCCGCTCCATCGGAAGTTCAAGGTCGGGAAAGCCGATCCCTTTATCGCGATTGAGATCGGGAAAGAAAAGACCCCAGCCAACAACCCCGGGGAAGCGACCGCCACTGCTCAAGCCGGGATGTTTTTTTATCCGATTAAGCAGGTTGAACATCCCCGCCCGGGCCTGCTCGGCCGGGCTCCTATTAAGTTCGTGTTTACCCTGCCGCCCAACGCTGTACCAGGTATCAGTTTCAGGTTCATATCCCACCCCGCCACCTTTAATCTCCAGGACAAGCAATCCTTTTTCGGGATGAGCAATCAGAAAATCGATCTCACCGCGCGGCTGGTCACCCCGGTGCTGACCGGGAGCTTTATACCACAGTTCGGAATGGAAAACTTTATACTCGTCGGGCAGTTTTTTCTCAAAGACATCGAACACACGCCGTTCAGCACCACTGCCGTGAAAATCGGTATAATTGCGCGCCGGAATCATTTTGGCCATATAAATGTGCCTCCGAAATATTGGATTTGTTTGCAAACACAGGTTAACTGATAAATCCTTAACAAGTCAATATTCTACTGTTTGACCGCTTCCCGGTACAGCACTGTCTTTGACTTAATCCGCGCCATCCGTGTAATCCGTGGTTTCAGACTTTATAATTGACGTTTCGCCTCTGCAAAGTAACTTTCTTACTCTTAAATCGCAAAATGAGGCCGGGCGAAGGGGAGGCTGTTTTCAGTGACATTTTTTACTTCACCTTCCGGTGTGAAACGGTAGGTTTTGCAGTCGGGGGTGTTTAAAGCAGCTATAAAGTAGCGGCCATCGCTGTTCTCGATTAAATTCTTTTTATCAGCCACCTGCTCCCGGACGCACCTTTTTGCTTCTTGAAGCGCCTCCTCTTCGTTTAACTCTTCACTTAACTTTTTTGAACTCCCAACCCATTTATGAAATTGCATCACTAAATAATAGCGGCGGTCCTGACGCCTTTTTTCTCTCAATTCCAACCTCTCCCCTTCCTTCTCCCAGCTTATCAACTGCTCCAACTCTTCTGCGGAACCCTCGATAACCCGGGCCAACCGCTCAAGCTGATGCTCAGGATCCGGATATTCTTTACCGCTCCGCCAGTTATCAAGCCGGCGCAGACCTTTGTTCAGATTTTCATAGCCCATCTTCCTGACAAATTTCTTGCGATCCATTCCCTCCTCTTTCAAAACCCGCTTGATCCGCTCAGCAAGTTTAGTAACCATCGCCGCCACCTCCGTCAGAATAATAATCGCGCAAACAATACCTATCATACCTGTATGAAAAATTTATAAAAGGGGGCGTGTCGAAACTACATGTAGTGGTGTAGCAGGGGGCTTGGTGCGTGGCGCAGGGCGCACGGAGCAAAATCGGGAAGGAAAAAGTGAGCAGCGGGGCGACTGTAGAAACATGGCCTATCATTCCGACTCTGCACTGGAAGGTTGATAGTTAAATACCGCCGAACAATTGGCTCCCGAAGTCCTCCGGCGAGGTGTTTTACATAAATAACTCAACAATTCAACGTCCGAGGGAAACTATTAGGCAGGTCGCTGCAGGAGTTTCCTAACTCTTAACTCGCAACTCACAACTCATAACTGGATTTGATAGTGAGCCCAGCTGGATTTGAACCATCTACTTCGCATTCTGCTCTTTGAGGCCCACTGCGTGGGGGCTACTCGATTTATAACTAACCGGCCAGAGAATTTTTGCTCGCCATTAACTGATACTTTTCCCACAGCCTCCATGGCAAATGGTCCCCCTCAACGCTTCGCTGCTCGCTTGCACAAGGAGGTGCTGATGCTGTGTAGACCAAGGACGGTCG
>CAYTSZ010000216.1:0-2807 GCA_964440635.1 uncultured bacterium | reverse complement strand
AAATCAAAACCTTTAAAATATTTTTTTGACAGGATTTACAGGATTAACTGGATAAATTCAAATCCAGATACTCCAAACCATTTAGTTTTTTGAGCGTTGTTCTAACAGCGCCTGCTCGAATATTATTCGAGCAGTTTCAGGGAATTGGAAGCACTTCAAACATACCTCAGTATTGTTTGTGATTTACATCCTGTTAATCCTGTCAAAATAGCCTTTGACTTCGATCAGATGTTATCAGATTCTATCCGTGAGCTATAAAAGCAGTTTAGAGTTCATGGTTCAGAGTTTTTCCTCTGTGACCTCTGTGGTAAAAATGTTTTGACTTTGCAATTGCCGTTTCCCCTTGTCCCCCCTTCACCCTGTCTCCTTGTCCGATTTTCCCCTTATATATCCAGGTTCTTAACCTCGTTGGCGTGTTCCTGGATAAATTTTCTTCGGGGAGCCACATCGTCACCCATTAAAGTGGTGAAGATTTCGTCCGCGTCTATGGCATCTTCCATCTGGACTCTGAGAAGCTGCCGGGAACCGGGGTCCATTGTGGTCTCCAGCAACTGGCCGGGATTCATCTCGCCCAGTCCCTTATAACGCTGAATTGTTGCTTTTCCACTGAACTCCTCAAGCGCCTCGGGGAGTCCTTTCTCCTTGTAAACGTATTGTTCGGTTCCGTTGCCCGAAAGACGGTAGATGGGGGGCTGGGCTATATAAAGATTGCCGTTTTCTATCAATTCCCGCATATAGCGGAAGAAAAGGGTCATAAGCAGCGTCCGAATGTGGGCCCCGTCCACATCGGCATCAGTCATAATAATTATTTTCCCGTAACGCAGGGATTCAATATCAAAATCTTCCTCGCCAATACCGGTTCCCAGTGCTGTAATCAGCGCCCTTATCTCTTTGTTATCAAGGACACGGTCAATGCGGGCTTTTTCAACGTTAAGTATCTTACCGCGCAGGGGAAGAATAGCCTGGAATTCTCGGTTTCTCCCCTGCTTGGCGCTACCGCCGGCAGAATCCCCCTCAACAACAAAAAGTTCACTTTTTTCGGTATCTTTTGTGCTGCAATCGGCCAGCTTACCGGGCAGGGCACTTGATTGCAGGTATGATTTGCGGCGGGTCAACTGCTTGGCTTTCTGAGCCGCCCGGCGGGCCCGAGCAGCCGCTCGAACCCGGTTTATAATTGCTTTCCCCATTGAGGGGTGTTCCTGCAGGTAGGTGGTCAGATGTTTATTTAAAATCGACTCCACAACGCCGCGGGCCTCGCTGTTGCCCAGCTTGGTTTTTGTCTGACCTTCAAACTGGGGTTCGGGAATCAAAATACTTAAGATAACGGTCAGACCCTCGCGAATATCTTCACCTTTTAAACTTTCATTATTGTCGAGCAGATTATTTTCTTCCGCATATCTGTTTACGGCCCTGGTGATCGCGGTCTTGAAACCGGTGACATGAGTCCCACCCTCATGGGTGTTAATATTGTTGGCAAAAGCAAATATACGCTCCGTGTAGGAATCGGCCGCATACTGCATGGCAATCTGTACTTTTATCTGTTCCTGACTATCCTCAAAAAATATTACGTCTTCATGCAGAGCTTCATATTTGCGGTTTAGATAGCGAACAAAAGCCTGAATACCATCATGATAATGGAAGGTTTCTTCAACATCTTTACCCTCGTGGATAAATCGAATAAACAATCCTTCATTCAGATAGGCAAGTTCCCTGATCTTTTTAATTAAAGCTTCCGGTTCGAACTTATCGGTTTCAAAAATCTCTTTATCTGCTTTGAAGTGAACCGAAGTTCCCTGCTCCTCGGTCGAACCTATTTCCTCCAGTTTTGTAACCGGTTTGCCCCGTTCAAATTTCTGGCGATATTTGACCCCATCCTTATTAACCTCAACCACCAGCCACTCACTGAGGGCATTAACAACTGAAACACCAACACCGTGCAAACCACCGCTTATTGCGTAGGAACTGGAATCAAACTTACCCCCGGCGTGCAGGCGGGTCATTACCACTTCGACGCCGGAAATACCGTATTTGGGGTGAACATCAACCGGGATTCCCCGGCCATTATCGGTAACGAGAACAGAATTATCCTCTTTAACCACAACTTCTATTTCACTGCAGAATCCGGCCAGCGCTTCGTCTATGCTGTTGTCCACCACCTCAAAAACAAGATGGTGCAGACCCCGCTGGTCGGTGCTGCCAATATACATCCCGGGACGTTTCTGAACCGCCTCAAGTCCTTCTAAAACTTTTATCTTATTAGAACCGTATTCATCAGCTTCTGGTGGCATAAATCACTGTTCCTCCCGGAATTTAATTATCTGTTTCCTGACTATCACATATGTGCGTATATGATAACACGCGCACGAGGAATATAACAGCAAAATTTGAGTTTTTTTAGAACATTGAAACTGTTTTTATGGACTGAATTTACTTCAAAATCAAAATCAACACATTTTTACCAGAGAGGTAAAAAGAAGATAGGGAGACAGGGAGAAGGGGGGACAAGGAGCAACTGCAACATCAAAGTCAAAGACTGTTTTAACACAGAGGTAAATCTTACTGAGTAAAGGAGTTTACCAATAACCCGAAACTCGTAACTTCCAAAAATTTCGGGACGGAGGTTGAAAGTTGCAAGTCGGCAACAACCCAGGGCAACTGGCTCGCAGATTAACGCAGATATACGCGGATAACCCTAAAAACATCAACATCGTTAATAGACTGGATTTTCTGGAAATAATTGGGACCTAAGTTGAGCGGTTCTTGATCGGAGACACCCTATCTCTCTGACTCATTCTCGTGGCCATCCA
>CAYTSZ010000215.1:0-2855 GCA_964440635.1 uncultured bacterium | reverse complement strand
AATTATATGTCGTATATCCGCAATTGCGGATATAGTTGTATATGAAATTGTATTATGTTTTGTGTATCTTGGTGGGGGTGTATTTGTTGTCGGGGAGAATTTTGTGGCTATTCAATTACGACATCTATTAATCTCCGGATTCCTATTTTGGAGATTTTGTTTGAGGTTTGAGTGCTTAAGTTTAAAGTTTAACTGCGACCCCGCGGTGGTTTTTAGCCTTGGGGTTGTGTTTTTTGGGGTGGGGAAGGTATTATTTGAAGTGTTGGACTTTGGAATTATTTATTTTGATTTAAAGAGGGTTGATTATGCCGTTAAACGGTAAGAATATTCTTGTGACCGGGGGAACCGGGTCTTTTGGGAAAGCGTTTATAAAACGGATACTTTCGGAATATGATGTTTCGCGGCTGGTTGTTTTTAGCCGGGATGAATGGAAACAGCAGCAGATGCGGGGGTTATTTCCGGAGGATGAGTATCCCCGGTTGCGTTATTTTATTGGAAATGTTCGGGATAAGGACCGGCTTTATCGGGCGTTTGACGGGGTGGATGTAGTCATACACGCTGCTGCTCTCAAGCAGGTGCCTACTGCTGAGTATAATCCTTTTGAGGCGATAAAGACCAATGTTATTGGCGGGCAGAATGTGATAGATGCCGCCATTGATTGTGACGTGGAAAGGGTTGTGGCGCTGTCTACCGACAAAGCGGCCAATCCTATTAATCTTTATGGAGCCTCTAAACTCTGTGCCGATAAACTGTTTACGGCGGGCAATCACTATTCGGGTAAACATCACCCTACTATTTTTTCTGTTGTTCGTTATGGTAATGTGGTGGGTAGCCGGGGGAGTGTTATTCCTTTCTTTTTAAAACAGCGTAAAAAAGGTGTGTTGCCGATCACGGATAAACGGATGACTCGCTTCTGGATTACCCTTTCCCAGGCTGTTGATCTGGTTGTGACAGCCCTGGAGGATATGCGCGGTGGAGAAATATTTGTTCCCAAGATACCTTCAATGAAAATAGTGGACCTGGCCCGGGCGATTGCGCCGGAAGCAGAGCTTGAGGAGGTGGGGATTCGACCCGGGGAGAAAATACATGAAATGATGATTCCCCGGGACGAGGGCCGCAATACCCTGGAGTTTGAGGAGCATTATATAATTCAACCTGCCTTTCACTGGTGGAATCGGACGCAGTTTCAGGATATTGCCGACTGTCAAGAAGTCCAGGAAGGTTTTGAATATTCAAGTGACAAAAACGACAGGTGGCTAACCGTTGAAGAATTACGGAAGTTAGTAAAAGATCATACGGATCTTGAGTTTGAGGGAAAAGATTAGTTCGAGATGATACCCTACGGCAAACATTCAATATCAGAAGAAGATATAAAAGCGGTAGTTGAAACACTGCGTTCGGAACGATTAACGCAGGGCCCGAAAGTGGAAGAATTCGAGCAAGCTTTATGTGAGAAATTTGGTTGTGAATATGCGGTTGCTGTAAACAGTGGAACTATGGCTCTGCACCTTGCTTATAAGGCGCTGGGAGTGGTCGAGGGGGACGAGGTTGTCACCAGCCCCAATACTTTTGTCGCCACGGCCAACGGTATCCTTTACAACGGCGGTATTCCACGTTTCATTGATATTGATCCCGAAACTTACAATCTTTCCACGGAAAAACTGGAGGAACATCTATCTAATTCTGAAAATCGCAAAAATTTAAAAGGGATAGCGCCGGTTCATTTTGCCGGCTTACCCTGCGGGATGGAAAAAATATATGAGTTAGCAAAACAATACGATCTGTTTGTTCTGGAAGACGCCTGCCATGCTCCCGGAGCTGAATACAAAGACGAAGCCGGCTGCTGGTATGAAGTGGGGAGCTGTGTACACAGTGATGCGGCAGTGCTGAGTTTCCATCCGGTGAAACATATTACCAGCGGAGAGGGCGGGGCTGTATTGACTAACGATAAAAACTTAGCCGAAAAAATAAGAATATTGCGAACTCACGGGATTACCAAAAATCCCCGGCAGATACAGGACAACCACGGCCCCTGGTACTATGAAATGCAGCAGCTCGGGTTTAACGGTAGAATCACCGATCTGCAGTGCGCCCTGGGTATAAGTCAGTTAACACGGCTGGATGAGTTCGTGGATCGTCGCCGGCAAATTGCCCGCCGGTATGACAGTGTGTTTAAATCGATACCTGAAATAAAAGCGCCCCGGGTTGGTGATAATTGCAAACATGCTTATCATCTGTATGTTATAAGATGCCAGGATAGAGACCGGTTGTTTGAATACCTTCTGGAAAACGATATCAGCCCCCAGGTCCATTACATCCCGGTTCATCTGCAGCCGTATTACCAAGAAAAGTTTGGTTATTCTTTGGGAGAATATCCGGAAGCGGAAAAATATTATACACAAGCTTTAAGTTTGCCTGTGTTTTTTGGATTAAAGAAGCCGGAACAAAAAAAAGTTTGTTCCAAGGTGAAGACTTTTTACGAGCAAAGATGAATCGTGGTAGAGTCGATAGGTTTTTTATAAGAACAAACTTTTACCCGGAGTCGGGAAGACATACCGGTTTAGACAGATGAATTTAATTGATTACTGTATTTTTTTTGGAAAGAGGAAGCATTATGGCACGGATTACCATACCCATTGAAACTAAATTAAGAGAATTAGATGGGAAATTATGGTTAGCGATTCATTTATTAGCCAATGGCCATGATATTTTTATTGGATCATTAGATTCTGTTGAAGCCGCTCTTACGGAAATTCGTCCTACGCTCCATTTTATGGTGAAACAGGGCCGTTCTGTGTCTTTTTTACAATCTCTACGAAAGGCAGGGATAAAGACTTTATCCCTGAGTGCTGAAG
>CAYTSZ010000214.1:0-2953 GCA_964440635.1 uncultured bacterium | reverse complement strand
TAATAATGGATATATTGAGCTGAAGGCGGAAATCATTGAAAGGTAAATGTGATGGTTTTTTCTCAAAACCTGTATCGAATGGTGTTTTTGTCTTTGATGTTTGTGGGGTTTGTTTTTCAGACCGGTCCCCTGCATGGAGCGACTGAATGGAAGAAAAACCTTCGCTTTTCGGCTTCCCTGACCAATGTTGGTTCAGCCCATACCGAAGAATACCCCGATGCCCCCGGTGTTGGAGGGGTGGAGAGTCAGACAAGCTGGCAGCTTGGTCTTGACGGTCGATTCGAAAGGAAATATGAAAAATGGAGCCAGGAACACAGGGTTCTTATGCGTTATGGCAAGCAGGATCGAGAAGTGGAAGAGGATGAAATAGATATAGAAAACATCCTCCGCCGTCGGTTCACGCCTGATTTTTTTGTTTACAGCAATGGTCGTCTTCGCAGCGAGTTTGACACTTTTGCCCATCCGGCCCGTCTTGATGGTTCGGCCGGGATTGGTTACTATTTGCTTGATAGTGATACTTGGGGGGAGTTGGAATTTAGATTCGGCGCTCGCTGGAGCAGAAAATGGAATCCCTCTGTTGATTTTGACGGTAATTATGAGTTTGTTGCCGAATATATAAAAGAGTTTCCTGAGGGCGGTAAATTCACATCTGGCCTGGAATCGTATGCACCTTTTTATGAGAATGATTATACGGTTCGCTGGGAAAACAGCCTGCTGGCATCAGTGAACACCTGGCTGGACATAGAATACAGGTTTACACTTTATTACGAGGATAGTGTGGGAGAAACTGCCACAAAAAATATTTCGCGAGTAAATTTGATCTATTATTTCTGGAAAAATAAAAATTAATTAGAAACAGGAGGAAGTTAGTATGAACAGACTAAAAATTGTTGCCATTGGATTTTTCTCGGTACTGGTTGTATACATCCTTGCCCGGCTGGCTATTTTTGCCGGTGTGGCTCCGGTTCAAATTCTGCCGGTGGAAATGGTCCTGAAAAAGTTCGGTCTCAATTATTCATTTCTTCCCGAGTTGTTTGTTTTTTCCGGCGGGATAATAGGGGCTTTAATTATGGCCTGGGTTTTTGAAAATAATACCACCGCCGGTAAAGGAATTTTGCTTGCTTTTGTCTTCTGGTTTATTGCTATGCTTGTTTTTGCTCCGGTTGCTGACCTGGGACTGTTTACCCTGAGGAGTGAGCCTGGTTTTTTACTTGCTTTGTTTGTCCTGGGTGCCTATCTTATTTACGGTACTCTTGCCGGCTGGTTGATTGGAAAGCTGGTTTATTTTGAAAGTGGAGTTGGTGATGAAATCAGATTTCATTCCAAGCAGGAAGAGTAGGGATAAAAAACAGAATATAACCTGTTTCAGACAGGTATCAATTGACCATCCGGCGTGGTTTGATGTATGGTAAAAGCCACAATAAAAGGAGGAATTATAAATGTCGATCAATGACGAAGAGATAAAAAAACTCGCCAGTCTGTCCCGGCTGGATCTTTCCGAGCAGGAAAGAAAAGAAATAAATGCCGATCTAAAAGAAATACTGGGGCTGGCTGAAAAAATAAATGAAGTGGATACCACCGGAGTAGAGCCTACCTATCACGCCTTGCCCCTGAACAATGTGATGCGGGACGATGAAGAAAGACCGTCTCCCGACCCCAAAAAAGTATTAAAACACGCCCCGGAGTCTTCTGACGGATTTTTTGTGGTTCCCCAGGTGATCGAAGAACAATGAAT
Source organism: uncultured bacterium (assembly GCA_964440635.1). Lineage (GTDB taxonomy): Bacteria > T1Sed10-126 > T1Sed10-126 > T1Sed10-126 > T1Sed10-126 > CAYTSZ01. The sequence goes on along the minus strand of CAYTSZ010000214.1, from coordinate 1,218 downwards.
GTGAATGAACTGACAATCCCCCAAATGCGCCAGCTTCTTGATGAGGGAGAGACTACACCCGCCGAACTTACAAGATGTTATTTAAACAGGATCAAAGATGTTGAAGATGATGTTCGGGCTTTTGAGCGCACCTATCGGAGTGAAGCACTCGAAAGGGCCGAAAATATTGATTTAAGCGACTATGATTCTCCGCTGGCCGGAATACCGGTCGCCATCAAAGATAATCTCTGCCGTGATGGTTATGAGACCACCTGCAGTTCACGTATTCTCGAGGGTTATGTGGCCCCTTATACGGCGACAGCGGTGAAAAAACTGGAAGAAGCCGGAGCTATTATTGTTGGTAATACCAATATGGACGAATTTGCCATGGGTTCTTCAACCGAAAACAGTGCCCATAAGACCACCCGTAATCCGCACGATCTTAATAGAGTCCCCGGTGGTTCAAGCGGGGGAAGTGCGGCTGCGGTAGCTGCCGGAGAAGTTCCCGGTGCGCTGGGCAGTGATACCGGTGGTTCTGTTCGCCAACCGGCTTCTCTCTGCGGGGTGGTGGGAATAAAACCTACTTATGGCAGAGTCAGCCGCTATGGACTTATTGCATTTGCTTCTTCACTTGACCAGATCGGTCCAGTGGCCCGTACGGTTGAGGGAGCGGCGATGTTGACTGAGGTTATTAGCGGGCATGATAGCTGCGATAGTACTTCTCTGCCGGGCGAGAGTCCTGCTTACAGCAAACAACTGGATGCCAATCCCGCTCGCTGGACGGTCGGTATTCCCCGTGAGTATTTTGGGGAAGGTATAGACCCGGCGGTGCGTAAAATAGTTAATCAACAGGTTGAGGCGCTTAAAAAACAGGGGGCAACGATAAATGAGATAAGTCTTCCCAACACCGAATATGCTATTTCCGTTTACTATATTATCGCGACCGCCGAAGCGAGCAGCAATCTTGCCCGTTATGACGGAGTGCGTTATGGTCACCGGGCTGAAAATTTTGATAGTCTGATTGATATGTTTGCCCGCACGCGAGAGGAAGGTTTTGGGGAGGAAGTTAAAAGACGGATTATGCTGGGAACTTTTGTTCTTTCAAGCGGTTACTACGAGGCCTACTACGGGAAAGCGCAAAAGGTAAGAACTCTAATTAAGCAGGATTTTGAGCAGGCGTTCAAAGAATGTGATTTTTTATTGACTCCTACCGCTCCGACTACTGCGTTTGAAATAGGG
>CAYTSZ010000213.1:0-2961 GCA_964440635.1 uncultured bacterium | reverse complement strand
TAATTAAGGAGAATTTATTATGGCGAAATTAACATCTAAAGAACGGCGTAAAAAGAAGCATAGAAGAGTACGCAAAAAAATTAGTGGGCGGCCGTCTAAACCCAGGTTCTGTGTGTTTAAAAGTAATAAACACATTTACGCTCAGGTTGTTGATGACTTCACGAATCGTGTTCTTGTGGGTGCTTCCAGTTTATCGTCGGAGGTAAGAGAAAAATTTGATCGAGGAAACTGCGAAGCTGCTCATGAAGTTGGTCGATTGACCTCTGAGCGAGCGCAGGAAATGGGCATTGAAGAGGTTGTTTTTGATCGCGGTGGTTACCGTTATCATGGTAGAGTTGCTGCTGTTGCAGATGGCGCTCGTGAAGCCGGACTTCAATTTTAAAAAGTAAAACAATAAGTAAACAGCGGCCCCGATGGCCGAAAATTAATAACAGAGGCAGGAGATAGTTGTGGCTAAAAAACTTCAAGATCGTGTTGTTTATATAAATAGAGTGTCCAAGGCCGTAGCCGGTGGTTCAAATTTCGGTTTCAGTACAATGGTCGCCGTTGGTGACGAAGATGGTCGAGTGGGGATCGGTATTGGTAAAGCAAAAGAAGTTCCGGCTTCGATACACAAAGGACGCGCTGATGCTGAAAAAACATTAGTTGAGGTGCCCCGGTTGAATACGACCATTCCATATGCTGTTGAAGGTAAACATGATGCGGCTCACGTGTTGCTTAAACCGGCTTCCCCCGGAACGGGTGTTATCGCCGGTGGAGCGGTCAGAGCCCTGGTTGAACTTGCCGGGATAAAAGATATATTAACCAAGTCGCTTGGTTCGGATAACCCCTTGAATATTGCCCGGGCTACAATAAATGCAATGAAAAGCATTCGCAGCCCGCACGAGATAGCTAATTATCGCGGTATTTCCGTTGATGAATTGCTGGAAGATAATCCCTATGGTGGACTTTCAGCCGAAGAAAGAGAAAAACAACTGGAAAAGCAAGAAGCCGAAGCAGAAGCGAAAGCGCGGGAAAAAGAAAAACAAGAGGAAGAACAAGATGAAGAAGAAACAACAGAAAAAGTAGAAGAGGAAGAGGTGGCCGTTGATGAATCTTCATGATCTTTCGCCTGCCCCCGGCAGTAAAAAAGAAAAAGTGAGACGCGGAAGAGGTCTTGCCGCAGGTCGTGGACAGAGAGGCGGCCGTGGTGAAAAAGGACAGACTAAACGTTCCAAAGTGCCCGAATATTTTGAAGGTGGACAGACTCCCCTTTACAGACGTATTCCCAAGCGTGGGTTTACCTCTCTCAAAGAAGGTTTACGGCCTCAGATAGTAAATGTTGATAAGTTAAATAAATTCGAAGCTGGTACCGAGGTAACTCCGGAACTTCTTCGCAAAGAGGGTTTGATAAAAAGCGAAGGACCGATCAAACTGCTCGGTAGAGGAAGCCTTGAAGTTGACCTTACAATCAAGGTTGATGCTGTCAGTTCGTCTGCTCGAAATAAGGTAGAAGAAGCCGGTGGCAAGGTTGAGATAATAAGCGGTCAGGATAGGGGTAAATAACCTGTGCTTAAGGCTTTCTTAAACAGTCTGAAGATAACAGAAGTACGCAACAAACTACTATTTACATTCGGTTTGATAGCTGTCTATAGGATTGGTGCCAAGATAGTTATACCGGGAGTTGACGCCCAGGAGGTTGCCCAGCGCAGTGCTCAGGGTGGTTTGTTAGAACTGGCCGATATGTTTTCAGGTGGCGCTTTTTCCCAGTTCGCTGTATTTGCTCTCGGGATTATGCCATATATTAGTGCCTCTATTATTATGCAACTTCTCACCGCTGTAATTCCTACCCTTGAAGAACTGAAAAAAGAGGGTCAGCAGGGTCAGAAAAAAATAAATCAGTATACACGTTATCTTACAGTTCTAATTGCTACTGTTCAGGGCCTGGGTATGACTATTCGGGCCGTGCAGGTAGGTGTGGCTCCTGATACGACCATGTTCTATTTTATATCAGTGCTTTCGCTTGTGACCGGCGCTGTCTTTGTGATGTGGCTCGGCGAGCAGATAACGGAGTATGGAATCGGAAACGGGATAAGTTTGTTGATATACGTCAGTATTATTTCCTCCATCCCGGCACTGTTTGTTAATGCTGCAAGAAAGTTAATGGGCGGGGCAAGCGCTGATGTTCTTTCCGTGGGCGCCCTGTTTGCCCTGCTTCTCGGGCTGTTTATTGTATGTGTCTGGATACAGACCGCTGAAAGACGTGTTCCTATTAAATATGCCCGTCAGGTTCGCGGCCGCAAGGTATATGGTGGCCAGGCATCGCATTTGCCCCTTAAGGTTGATTACAGTGGGGTTATTGCGGTGATTTTTGCTTCCAGTGTGATGCTTTTTCCAGTCTTGATTTTCCAGTTTGCTTTTGGTAATCAAACCAGTGGGTGGCTAACTGGGTGGCTAACAGAGATTGGTTACTGGCTGCAGCGTGGCGGCTTTTTATGGGCAATCATATATACATCTTTGATTATATTTTTCTGTTATTTCTATACTGCCATAAGTTTTAATCCAAATGATGTGGCTGAAAACTTAAAACAAAGTGGTGGATTTATACCCGGCCGCCGTCCGGGTCCAAATACGGCTGAATACATAGACAAAATATTGACCAGGATTACTCTGGTCGGCGCGGTTGTTGTCGCCGGCATTGCCATATTTCCGGTCTGGATGTCGGACTGGTTTGGTATCCAACTGTTGTTCGGAGGCACATCGCTGCTTATTCTGGTAGGGGTCGGACTGGATTTTGTTCAAAAACTTGAAAGTCAACTCGTTATGCGCCATTACGGTGGTTTTATGGAAAGCGGCAGGGTTAAGGGCAGATAACAGTAAGCTGCTAAATAGTTGGTAAATATGAGATTACAACAGGAGCGTGGATTATAAATGAGAATTATTTTAATGGCTCCTCCGGGCGGCGGCAAAGGCACGCAGGCC
>CAYTSZ010000212.1:0-2963 GCA_964440635.1 uncultured bacterium | reverse complement strand
GTTAATCCAGTAAATCCAGTCAAAAAAATATTTAGAGGTTTTGATTCTACCTCTGTGAACCTCTGTGACCTCTGTGGTAAAACAGGGTTTGACTTAGTTTTGACCGAAGGTTTTTATTTTACTAATCACGCAGTTACGCAATCACGCAATCACGCCAAAAGGAGTTTTATAAATGGCTAATATGGTTGAGATGCCGGCTGGCAGGTTTGAAGATGATATAGAAATTGCCGGGGAGGATAGTTTTCTCCGCCGCCTCGGTCTGGTCGGACTTGAGGAACTGGAGCTCCCCGTTCTCTGCAGCCTGGTCACCGGGGATCCTCTGCTTATGGTCGGGACCCACGGCACCGCCAAGACGGCCCTGGCCGGTGCGGTTGCCTCTGAGCTGGGGCTGGATTTCCACGCTTACGACGCTTCCAAGGCCCTGTTTGAGGATATTATTGGATTCCCCAATCCCTCCGCCTTGAGCCGGGGGGAGCTGGATTACGTTCCTACCTCCATATCTCTCTGGAATAAGGAGTTTATCCTTGTCGATGAGATTTCCCGCGCCACCGCCCAGACGCAGAGTAAGTGGCTGGAGGTTATTCGCTCCCGGCGCCTGATGGGCAATGATCTGCCGGATTTAAAATATATTTTTTCCGCCATGAATCCGCCCGGTGATTACCAGGGAGCCAGACCGCTCGATCCTGCCCTGGCCGGCCGTTTTGCTTTTATTATTGAGATGCCGGCTATGAACAGCATGCTTGAGACCGACCGGCTCGAGGTTATGGAAACAATCGGCAAGGATGATGCGCCCCTGGCCCAGAAGCTTTTCAAAAAAGCCCCCGGTTCAAACGGTAGACACAGTCTGGCCCGCAGAATAGTCGAGGTCCGTCGCCGTCTGCCGGATTCCGTTGACCGGTATGGTGAGCAGGTCAGCCGCTATCTATCGCGCATTATCGACGGGTTGGGCAGCGGTGGGGAGGAACTCAAGCATCTGGACGGGCGCCGGCTGGGCATGATCCGCCGCAATTTCCTTGTCGGTCTTGCCATCGAAAAACCGGAAAATAACCGTGAACTCGGCGCGGTGCTTAATAAACTGCTTCGCCAGAGTCTGCCCCACGCAGCGCTTGATTTAGAATGTCCGCGCCACCGCTACGATATAGCCCACATGGACGCCATGGCCAGCGCTTTTGGCACCTCCGCCAGCGGTGAAAAACAATCCATAGACGCCCGGGAACTGCTGAACCGCGCTCTTGAACGACCAACACCTCATGAGGCGCTGGCTGACCTGGCCGGCCTTTCCCGAGTCTTTGCCGCCTACACAGATTCTAGCCCGCGTATTGATGTTTCCCCGGAGTTGATCGGAAGAATAATCAGCACCGGTCGTTCAATTATACTGAACAGCAAATCATCGAGATTTTATGGGGGAGAAGTAGCACCTTTTGCAACTTCTGATACCCCGGCAAAATCACTTGCCGCCCTGCTGCTTTCCTGGTGGCTGTTAGAAAAAGAGACCGAGGGAACCTATCAGCTCGATAGCTCAGAAGTTGAGAAAATAGAGGGCTGGATTGCCGAACTTGCAAAACTTATCAAGCAGAGAGAAGGGGATAACCAGTGATTATAAACAGTTACGTTCAAATCGAGGAGATAAACGGAGCAGAGATTTATCAGCTTCAGGAATGTGATTATCCCGCCAGGGAACTGATGAAATTCGAAGCGGTGGATATCAAGGCTTACCGAGAAAAACTTCACGATAATCTCATGGAGAAATCAATTCCGCTGAAACCGGTTGAATTCCAGCCGCTTTTGCCTTCCCGGTTTGAATATTACTCTCCCGAGGCCGGTAAAAAACGTGTTGTTGAGGGAATTGTTTACTCTGAAAACGCTGTTCCTCTTCTGAAATTTTGTGAAAATAATCTCCTGAATGTCGAGGACAATCCCCGTTTCAATCAGCTTCTAACAGCGGATACTGATTCTGACAGGATGCGGCTTGAGTTGATTGAAGATATGAAAACAAACCGCTCGTCGCAGGAAGATTCTTTTTTTTCCTATCCGTGTATTCTTCTCGATCTGGCCGAGAGGACGGAAGCTATGGAGTTTTTTAAGCGGGAAGGAGATGAAAATAAAATCCTTTTTATTTCCGGTGTTTGTTTTAATCATTATTATAGAAATAACCGCCATTTTCCTTGCCGTGAAGTGATTAATGATTCGCAGGGAAAAAGGGAAAGAAGGTCCTATTCCCGCTCCCGGGAGAGTTGTTATAAGCCGTTATACAGTGCGCCGCGAGAACTGGATTTCACAGACCAGGATGGCAAGGATTATAAAATTGAGCGTCTTGATTTTGTGCTTGGAATCCATCCGGATCACAGGGGAAGGGGTGGAATATCCTCTTACATGTGGTCCTATAAAGGGAATCGGGGTATAGCTCTGGATCCCGACACCCTGCCCCTGGGATTGTTGGAAAATATTGACGCCGCGGGCCGTCAGTGCCACTGTCTTGAGGGTTTGTCTGAACCTGTGCCGGTTAACTTTATCAAACCGCGCCGCTATCTGGCGGCTGATTTTACGGACCTGGATCAATACACGGAGCAACCTATCGAAAGAGAAGAGCTTCCCGCTGACTGTGAATGGCTCGATCGCCGCTGGTTTGTTAATGACCAGCGCGATTCCATTAATACCTCATTTCTTGAAGGTATAAAATATAAAAATTCTAAGGTTGACGTGGATCCTGAGAAGATGGCCTATATCTTACAGCGAACTAAAAACGGTGTTTACGATCCCGACCATAATCCCGCTTTTTTTGAAATCACGCCCCCGTTCGGTTCCGCTGTCGCCTGTGCGCTGGGCGAAGTGTCGCTTTAAAATGGAACCCGCCCGCCCGCAATTTATTCAACCCTCCGCCGGGCTGGACTGGAGCGAAATACTGCAGTGGATGTATTCGAGCAGTTTCGCCCGCAGCAGCTACGGCCGCGACTGTATTGCAA
>CAYTSZ010000211.1:0-3038 GCA_964440635.1 uncultured bacterium | reverse complement strand
AGTATTTTAAATGAGTAAGAAAAGGATAGTGGATGTACTGCTGGTGCTGGGGATTATATTAGTCGGGGGAATAATTCTGGTTAAAATGGTGCCGGGAGATATTTTTGTACCGGAATCGCCATTCGAGACGAAACAAGAGTTTTTTGAAGCGATAGAAAAAGGTGCTGTTGAAAAAGTAGAACAAGCGCTGGCGAGTGGAGAGTTTAAGCCGGGAATAAAGAATGATACGGGTATAACAGCTTTGATGTATGCGATAGATAAAAATAAGCCGAAGATTGTCGAAGTGTTAATTAAGAATGGTTTAAAACCTAATGAACCAAGGAAAACACTACAGTATATTCAATATAATATTTCCGAATATAGAAACGAGAAGGAAGTTGTGAACAAAAAATATAGTTATTTATATTTAAGTCCGCTAATCCGTGCCGCATTTTTGGGGCATGTTAAGGTTGTGGAAACTCTTTTAGATAATGGTGCAAAGCCAGATATGTTTATCAAGGCAAAGCGAACTAAAGAAATTGCTCCAGAATTATATCAAAAAGCGGGAAAACAAGTTCCGGGTTTAGAAAACATAATATTTTCACCACTTAGTGTGGCGAGCAAAAAAGGACATTCGGAAGTTGTGAGAATTTTGTTAAAGGCTGGAGCAAATTCATATAATCAGAAATATAATTCTGATTTTCCAGTATTGGAAGCGGTTGCACGGGGACATGTAAATGTTGTGAAAGCTTTTTTGGAAGCCGGGATAGATCCTAACGATTCGCAGTTTGCCCCAAAATATCCGATTTTGTTAGCTGCATACGAAGGATACCCAGAGGTAATATCCTTGTTAATAGAACACGGGGCCGAGGTGAATATACAGGGGGATCAGGGAGTAAAACCATTGGAATTAGCGATTATGAATAATCATGTGTCGACAGTTAAACTTTTATTACAGAGTGGCGCAGAAATAAATTATTGGACGAAAAGGGAGGGGCTTACCCCTTTAATGATAGCATCGGGTAGTGGTTTGACCGAAAATGTGAGATTATTACTCGAACATGGTGCTAAGATAGACCAACTGGGGAAAAAACACAGCGGGAATGCATTGTCACTTTCAGTTTTGATGTATAAGTATTCTAGGCCGGAAAACAAAGATGAATTTATAAAAACCATCAAAACCCTGTTGGAAGCAGGAGCGGCTCCCACGCTTGAGGATGACGAAGGCAAAACAGCATTTGATTACGCCAAAGACGAGGAGATAAGGCAGTTGCTTCAGAAATACGCGGATAACAGGGAAGGAACCAAAAATTGAAGAATATTTTAAGTATTACACTGATGTTGTTATTAATTACTGTTTGCGGGAAAAGTGTGAGCCCTCAGTAAGTGGCAATTGAGACTGAAATACTTGAGGTGTAACGTCTCACGATAATCCCGTATAATTTATCGAATTACGAACGGAAAAACGGACAAAAAAATCAAGAACGGTGAGTCCACAGGATCCCGCCGTTACCTCATCACGCAATCACGTTACAGCCTTTGAATCCTCTTCGTCACTCCTGCACCTCTTCACTCAATAAGTGGTCCCTTTAGCCCAAAACCGCTTCAGTTTTTGTGTTTATCCGCCGAAAATTAAAATAGCAATCAATTTTAACGGTAGACTATACCGCTATCACGGAGGGAATACAGATGGTTAACAAAGAATTAAATATAGGATTTGTTTTGACCCGTCTTGCCGGCACCGACGGGGTATCCCTGGAGACACTTAAATGGGATGACATTATAAAAGAATTTGGGCACAATACTTTTTATATTGCCGGTGAACTGGAAACCTCGCCTGAACGATCCATGCAGGTGGATAAATTTCATTTTCAGCATCCAGAAATAGTAGAGTCTTATGATGCCTGTTTTAAGAACGGTAAGACTCGAACTCCCGAAATAACTTCCCGGATCAAGGAGTTAACAGCAGAGTTAAAGAAAGAAATTTATAAATTCTATGAGAAATTTGATCTTGATCTGATCATTGCTGAAAATGTCCTGACTATTCCTTTAAATATTCCTCTGGCCCTGGCATTGACGGAGTTTATTGCGGAAGTTGGTATTCCCGTTTTAGCCCATCATCATGATTTTTACTGGGAGCGAAACCGGTTTCTATCAAATAATGTCTGGGATTATTTGAATGCGGCTTTCCCGCCCACGTTTCACAACCTGTATCATGTTGTTATAAACTCTTCGGCCGCCCATCAGCTTGCCCACCGCAAAGGTCTTTCGGCGAAGTTGATTCCCAATGTGCTGGATTTCAGTTCCGAGCCGCCGACCGTGGATGATCTGGATGATTATGCCTCCGATGTGCGGGAAAATTTTGGGATTGGCCCCGAAGAGGTTTTTGTTCTTCAGCCGACCCGTATTGTGCCGCGTAAAAATATCGAGGAATCCATTGAACTGCTTAGCTATATGGACTGCCCCTGTAAACTGCTTATCTCACACGCCTCGGGTGACGAGGGGTATGAGTATGAACAGCATCTCAGGCGATACGCCGCCCATATGGATGTGGACACTCTTTTTGTGGCCGAGCAAATTGGTCCCGAGCGGGGAAAAACCAAAGACGGTCGTAAGATTTACTCACTCTGGGATATTTATCCCCACGCTGATCTGGTGACCTATCCTTCCGATTACGAAGGATTCGGGAATGCTTTTATTGAAACCGTATATTTCAAAAAACCGGTAGTTGTTAATAATTACTCGGTTTTTTCCCTTGATATACAGCCCAAGGGGTTTGAGGTAATAGATTTTACCGGCTATATTAAACAGGAAACGGTTGAGTATACCCGGCGGGTTTTGAATGATGAGAAGCTTCGCAAGCAGATGGTGGATAATAATTTTAAGCTGGCGGAAAGATTTTATTCCTACAGTTCTCTACGTCATCATCTTCGCGCGGTGTTCGATAATATTTTTGGTATTTAATTTTTATAACCATTAACTGCTTTTAACTTCCTTTGATAATCAACTTTTGGGGACAGGTATACTTAATCGTCCGTGCAATTGGCCTCCATTAAACC
>CAYTSZ010000210.1:0-3071 GCA_964440635.1 uncultured bacterium | reverse complement strand
CTATAACCAGGAATCCAGTATTTAAGAGAGTGTAATTTCAACGGCGTGCTTTAGAATTTCCAGAATTATTTTTTCAAAGCCAAGCCTGACGGCTGCCGGTGAGCCGGGGAGAGCAAAGAACAGTTTTTTATTTGCCTTGCCGGCCATAGCCCGGCTTAAAACAGCGCGCGGGCCTATTTCTTCATAGGAAAGAAAACGAAAAATCTCACCGAATCCATCCAGCCGGCTTTCCAGTATTTCCTCCAGCACTTCTATTGTTCGGTCCCGGCCGGAAAGTCCTGTGCCGCCCGAAGAAATTATCACGTCAATTCCGGGTTCTTCGAGCAGTTTTCGGTATGCTCCGTCAAGAACAGAAAAATCTTCCCGCAGTATAGAATACCCGGCCAGTTGGAAGGGGCTTGCCTCAATATATTTTTTCATCAGTTCGCCGGAACGGTCGTTTTCGATCTTTCTGCTGTCACTGATTGTCAAAAGTTGAACAGATATATCAGATCCGGTTATCTCTTTTGAATTATGCATGATAATCACTTTTATTTTCCACCCATATCTCGCTGTCATTAAAAAATTCTTTTTTCCAGATGGGGACCTCCGACTTCAGTTTTTCCAGCAGGAACCGGCAGCATGAAAAAGCTTCTTCTCTGTGGGGAGCCGCCACAGCCAGAATAACCGCAACGTCTCCCGGCCGGAGATGACCGAGCCGTATATGCACGACCCCGGCCAGTTCCTGGTTTTTGTCCCATTGCTGTCGGGCTCTTTTAAAAATCTGGTCCAGCTTCTTTCTGACCATTTCGGGATAAGCCTCATATTCCAGACTGCTGACTTCCTGCCCGCGGTGGTTGTCCCGGACAGTTCCCAGGAAGAATACAATACCCCCGTTTCCGGGATCACGTATTTTTTCAAGGACTTCGTCCAGGGATAGTTTGTCTTCGGTGATTTTTACATCGATGTTTTTTTCTTTGATTTTAACCGCCTCCGAACGGGGGTAAAAATGCCAGTTCGTCCCCGGGCATCAGTGTTGTTTTTTCCGGATCCACAATTTCCATATTCACGGCCACCGCACAGGAGTTAAGTTCCTCGGCCAGTTCGGGGTGTTTATCTTTTATTTCATCTATGATCCGCGCCAGTTTTGTTGAGCCGGTTATCTCTATTTCCTCGGCTTCGCAACCGATAAGCTCTCTCAGTCCGGCAAAATAACGAATTTGAACGAGTTGCTTCATCAATAGATCAATCCTTTGTATGTGAAACTGGTTTAAATTTTCCAGATATAGTCTATTCTATGCATTTTATAACGTTCTGTCCACTGAGGATAGAAAAAGGGAATAATTTTCTTTCACTTTTTATTTTAATAATGGAAGCTATATAGTACCTAAGTTGAGCGGTTCTGAGATTGAGGATGTATCACATCTTGTTTTCTCATTCTCGACAGCTTCCTGCTGTCTGCGAGGTATACAGCCATTGGCCCACATCCTGTGCGCCAACCCATGGCTGTATAAATCTGAAAACAAGACATGACACATCCTCACCCATCGGGTGGAGAGGAGACACCATGGCTCTCTGACGGTATTCTGTATGTCCCAGAGTCCTGGAGGGGCTCGGTTTGGGATATACAGACCTCGCAGCAGTCCGGAGGACTGCGAGAATGAGTCAGAGAGATGGGGTGTCTCCGATCAAGAATCGCTCAATTTAGGTAGTAGTAAATGGTTGAAATAAAATTCATCCGGGTAAATACGGATTATCCATTTTGACATGGTATACTTAATTTCAATGAGGTGAAATTTAAAGATGCCGCGAACAAACCAGAAGAAGGATTATTATAAAATTCTTGGTGTTGATGAGGATGCATCACAGGATGATATAAAACGCGCCTACCGAAAACTGGCCCAGAAATGGCATCCTGACCGCTGTGATAAACCCAACGCCGAAGAAAAATTTAAGGAGATAGGGGAAGCTTATGCGGTCCTGAAGGATACCGAGAAACGCAAGAAATACGATCAATTCAGAAAATACGGTCGTGCGCCCGGGTCCCAGGGATTTCAGTTTGATACGGAGGGATTTGATTTTTTTGATCTTTTTCAGCAGGCCGCAGGCGGCCAGCGTTCCAGTCGAGCGGGTAGGTCTCCAGGCGGGCAGACTATTTTCGGAGATATATTCGGGGGCGGTCAGCCGGGTGGAGGCCAGCGGGTTTCCTATGGACGGGGAGGTAGAACCCGACCTGAAAGCAAGGTTACAATAAAGCGAATAATACCGTTTAAACTTGCTGCCCTTGGTGGTAAACTCACTGTTAACACACCAGGCGGAGAGAAGGTAAAATTAAAAATAAAACCGGGGACTCAGCCAGGAACAAAATTAAAAGTTCCCGGTAAAGCCGGAGCCGGTCGCGATCTGATTGTTGAGCTTGATGTGAAAGTTCCGACCAATCTGAATCAGAAACAGAAGAAAGCGGTGCGCAAATATTTTTAATCCTATTTTTGCTTGAGAAAGGGTGAATGTTTTGTCGCCACCTCTTAAACTGATCCTTGAAACAGAAAAACGGGCTCAGGCAATAGATATAACTTCCATGGTTGAATCCCGTCTGAGCGAACTTGAGATTGATTCGGGAGTAAATATCTGGGTTCCCCATACCACTGCCGGAGTGACCGTAAACGAATCCGCCGACCCGGCCGTGATGTCCGACCTGATTGAGCAGTTTGAAGAACTGATTCCCCGGGACAATAACTATCAGCATATGGAGGGTAACAGTGCGGCCCATGTAAAATCGATTCTTTTAGATTGCCACCAGTGGCTTCCGGTTGAAAATGGTTCGCTTGCCCTCGGCCGCTGGCAGGGACTGTTTTTTATGGAATGGGACGGCCCACGCAGTAGAAAATTTTATATTTATCCCCATTAAACTTTCAAGGAGTGGTGATTAAGATGAAAAAGAATCCCGAAAACCAACGATTTAGCAAAGCTGATCGGGAAGCAAGTAATGAGAATCTGGACCCCTATCTGAACGAACAACCCGATTTTGAACCTGCTCGCTGTTCGATATGCGGTAATATTTATCGTAACAAACGGTGGTATCATCCGGACAC
>CAYTSZ010000209.1:0-3138 GCA_964440635.1 uncultured bacterium | reverse complement strand
GCTACCGATTGTCCGGTGGGATCAAGAGAAACTATCCGCCGGCGTTGATGTGATTTGCCGACGGAATGCTTCATGCGTTCGAGACTGAGCTGCCAGTGTTCATCTAACTTTTTTTCGCAAAGGTCGTGACGAGAATATTTTCCCCAGACCCCGGAGAACCTATGCCAGTTCTTGCTGGAAGAAAAACGAAGGATGCTGTTAAATATCTTCCAGTTCCACGAAAAAGGGAGCACTGTTTCAGGTGTTGATTTTTCCAACAGGGCATCTATTTCATCGGTGGGCCAGTGTTTGAGTGAATTCAGCTTGCGCCGAAAATCAACCGGAACCCGCTCATCGGCCCGCAGTTCCCAGTAAGTATGGGCGGAATGTTCGGGCAGACGGACACGTTTCGAATGGTCGGGAACAAATATGTTGTGAGCCACGGTATCGGCGGCCAGGTGCATCCGGTAGCCGGCGATAAAAGCCCGCTGTTCATCACTGGTGGAATTTGCCTCCAGTATGTCGAGCATCTGCCAGTTATGGGGAGAATTATCAAAATCGAGCCTGCTTTTAGCGGTCACAATATCCGCAACGACATTCCCGTAGAGGAAAGCCTGTGAATGGCGCCGTAGCAGTTCGGCCAGAGTAACACCGGCCAGCCCCAGTTGAAGGAACTGGCTGCCCAGGTAAAGATGGACCGCCGGGCCCCAGGCATATACCGGTCCCGGGGTGACGATAAATAAAAGCAGTAAAAAAGGCAGCCAGCAGAACAACGAACGTTTGTTCACAACAGGTCAACCCCCGCCGCCCTCGCTATTTAACTGGAAACAGTAGCGGCAAAATTCTTTTTAATCTCTTCGATTACTTCTTCGATTTCGGCATCAAGCTTATCGAAATTATTAGTGGCGTTATCGACAATTACAACCGGCATATCGAGTTCATCTTCGAGCTGATCGTGGTCGTCGCTGCCGTAGGTCTCCTCCATCTCATCGCGGGAAACCAGGTGATCGTCGTCACCTTCGGCCAGAGCCTGCTCGTGGCGGGCCACATTACGATCCCAGCAGACATCGAAGGGTGCATATATGTAAACAGCCATACCCTGCTCTTTTATTTCATCAGAAAAATTCTCTTTAATCGACTCAACATAATTGGGCCGGGAAAATTCAATGAACAGAACCTTGTCATTCTCCTGTTTATCCAGAATATCCTTATTCAGTTCTTTCAGTATGTCGTCCCACACTGTCGGGTCGGTTACTTTGAATCCACCGTCGTCCGTCTCGCGGCTTCGCTGGCGGTCGGTATCGGTCTGGAATATTTCCCAGAGTTTGGGAAAATCGTCCACCCGTTCAAATTTATGAGCTATATCCTCCTGGTCCATTCTTTTGCTGATACGTCGATATACTTCCGACTTGCCACAGCCAGGGGTGCCAAGTAAAAATACGTTCAAACACTCCATCATACTTCCTCCTTGCAGAAATTAATATTTATAAACTGTTTTCGGGCCGGATTATAATTAAACCGGCATAACTGCTGCAGGGAGAACCCGCAGCAGGTGCTGCTCGGAGACGCCAGCGAATTTGCCGGCGTCTCCACAGTGTTGAATTAACGGTTAAAAATATCCGCCAGGAAGGCAGTTTCTTCGGCCATTATGTCGTAGCCGTTAATAAGATCTTCCTTGTCGCGAACAGCGGTTTCGATGATGACAACCTCGACACCCTTTTCTTCAAAGATGCGGGCCATGTTCTCAAAGTTCTTTTTCTTCATCTTACCGCGCTCTTCGTGAATCGGCGGGTGGAAAAGAGTTTCTTCCGGGACATAATCACCCACGTGCAGCGAAAACAGCAGCTCGGATGGGATGTCCTCGTAGATTTTTTCCGGAGGATCGGGAATTTCGTCACTGGTTTCAACCAGTGTAAAGGTGTGTGCAAGGTCGAAACAGAAACGAACGTCAATTCCGTCATCGCGGACTTCGTTAAGAATCGGATAAATTTCTTCCTGGGTAACAAAACCAACGTCAAACTTGGTGTTGTTTTCCATGTGCAGGAGAATATCCTTCTCCATGCAATAAGCCCCCAGATCTTTCAAAGACCGCACCAGCATCTCGTTCATAATATCCAGGTATTTACCTTCCGCCTGGTAGAACGGAACCGAACCCGGGTGCATTACACAGTAGGTGCAGCCCAGTATTTCTGATACATCAATGTATTTTTTGAGATAATCACAGGCGGTCTGCCGGTCTTCTTCCTGAAAACAGCACGTACAGTCGGCAACAAATGTGTAAGGCAGGTGCATGGAAAGAGTTATATCGTTTTTGGCGGCGTATTTGCCGGCATCTTCCAGTTCTTGTTTACTCATCTGTAGATAAGGGTTGGGGATTCCGCCATCAAGTTCTATATGTTTTAAACCAACATCAACCGCAGCATCAACCTGACGTTTTATGTCTTTTTTAAAACGGCCCTGGGCCAGAGCGTCCATATCTGCCACTTTTAATTCATCGTTGAGAAATTTTTCTTTCTCATCCTCTGTAAGATACTCAAATTCCATCAAATTGGTAAAATTTCTTCCTAAACGCATAAACTCACCTCATAAAAATTTTTGTTACTTTGAAATCTCTTGTTCTGAATTACGGGGGCACAAAAAAACGAAGTTAATTAAGACCATTTATCTTTGCGGAGGTTATAATTTATCTAAATTCCAAGAAAAAAGCAAGTAAAATGCGGGTCAAAGCCTTCTAATAGTCATTTTGATCTCCGAGTCGGAGCCAATAATTTACTTCAGTTAGCTCAATCCGATACAAATCAAACTATGGATTACCGGGTCATCCCGCACTCAATTGGGAACTACCGGGGGGAGCTCTGTGACTTTTCAGCAACTCCCCGATTGAGTGCCAGACGGCAATGACGTTGGGTTGCTTTGAGGTTTGTTTTTGACCGTCATTCCGGCCCCTGACGCACACGGATGTGCTAATGCTGCAAACACAAGGATGTGTAAGAACAGTGCGAGCCGGAATGACGGTAAATTAAAAGCATGAAACATTTTTTGACAGGATTTATAGGATTAACTGGATAACTTCAAATCCAGATAATCCGAAGTATCATCCAGTCCATTATGCCATTGTTTTAGAATCAGAAGTTAATCTGCGTCCATCAGCGTAAATCT
>CAYTSZ010000208.1:0-3156 GCA_964440635.1 uncultured bacterium | reverse complement strand
GTTTTGTATGTTTCAATTTTTCCTCTGTGTCCTCTGTGGTAAAAATGTTTTGACTTTGTCTTTGATTTTGCTGTTTCCCCTTGTCCCCCCTTCTCCCTGTCCCCTTGTCCGCTTTTCACCTTTCTTCCGGCATTTCACCGGATTTATAAATCGACAGCCGGGTCAATACCGGACCGAAAATTTCATAAATAACCGTGGTCGCAACTATTGTTGAAAGAACATAGCTACCCGCCTCCGGAAATGAATTTTCCACAATCATCGCCATACCAAGGGCAGCACCGGCCTGGGGAGCAAGTCCTATCCCCAGAAAAAATCCGTATTGCTGTGGAAATCCAAGGGCGAAAGAACTCAGCCAGGCCCCTATAATTTTTCCACCCAGCCGGCCGACCATGTATATCCCGCCCATTAAACCCAGCGTAGTCAGTAAATCAAGCTCGAGGCTGGCCCCGGCCAGTACAAAAAAGAGCAAATAAAAGGGAGGATCCAGATTTCGTATTACTTTAAAAACTCGCTGGTCAGTATTGTTTATATTAACAACGGTAGCAGACAGAGCCATATTCGCCAGCAATACAGAAAAGTTTAGAAATATGCTTACCCCGGCGGTTAAGACAATAAACCCCAGAGTGTAGATCAAAATTTCTGATTCATGTTCCGCATATTTTATAAAATAAGTAAATATCCAGCCCAGCAGAACACCAAGGGCCAGCGCGCCCATTATCTCCACGCTTCCATCCAACAGGCCCGCCAAAAAACCATTTGAAGCCCTGAGGACAGCCAGGAGCAAAGAAAATATAATCAGGCCCCAGATATCATCAAAAGCAACTATTCCCAGCAGCGTATCCGTGAATTTTCCTCGCGAGCGACATTCTCTAACAACCATAACAACCGCTGCCGGGGCTGTCGCTGGAGCCAGGGCTGCAAAAGCAAGAGAAATAAAAGTATCACCGGTAAGCAAATAAACAAACCCTCCCGCACAAATAGAAGCAACTATGCATTCCGCAAGTGAAATTACAATAACGGATTTCCCGATTTCACGGAATTTCTGAAGGGAAAAGTTCTGTCCTATACTGAACGCTATCAGACTTAAAACCAGTTTAGACAGCAACCCGCTTATTCCCAGCAAACCATCAGCCACCAGATCCAGAACAAATGGACCGATAATAATCCCCAGAATAAGATAAGAAGTAACAGAGGGTAATTTTATTTGCCGCAGTATTAATGAAAACAGAAATCCGGTTAACAAAATGATACCCAGGGATAAAAAGGGGTGAGCAGTCAACATACGATACCCTTCTCCTGAAAGAGAGCATAAATTATGTCAAAAAGCCCGAGAACTCCCACAAATGTACCGTCTTCTTCAACTACTGTGAGAACATGCCTTTTTTCCTTTGTCATCTTCTCATAAGCTTCCGAAAGCCTGGCATCGGGAGAAATAGTTTTGTAATCGGTGGACATTATTTCGGAAGCAACAATTAAACGACCAATATCCGGGGTTATATTGTCTATACTTAATTCCGCCTCCGGCACATCATTAAGAAATGGCACCGTTTCCAGAAGTTGATTAATCCCACGCGGATGGGGCTTAAAAACTTCGGTGATATCACTCAAAGTAATCTGCCCGAGAAGTTTTCCGTCCTCATCTACAACAGGCAGAGTGTGAAACTTATGTTTCCGAAAACAAAACATAATATCACAAAGAGGCATACCCCGTGAGGCTGTTATAAATTCTTCGGCGAGGGCTTGTCTCACTTCAATCATATATTTTCAACCCACTTTTTTGGAAATTTAACCGAGCAACTAACACCAAATAAGGATCTTATAACAAAAACTGTCTTTTAAAACCAACCGATTGCCAGCATGGCAATATTAAGAATATCATAACTTTTTATCATATCCAGAGTAACTTTTTGTTTCTCAAAACCTTCTAACGTCATTCCGGGTAAGAAAACGTAGTGACCACAGTCCCGGATATCCAAAACACACCGTTCGTCATTCCGGGGCTTGACCCCGGAATCCATTTTGATTTTGAATTATACCTGTCAATCAACGTCAAATTCAACATGGATTACCGGGTCAAGCCCGGTAATGACGGCGGGGTGGGGATGGATTACCGGGTCAAGCCCGGTAATGACGGCGGGGCGGTTATGGATTGGCGAGGCATCAAAATAAGTTCCGACTTACTGTATTAAACTTAAATCAACCACAAATAGCTTGCTATTTTCCTATATAAAATTAAAATCCTTTTAAAAGGTTTTCCCGGAAAAAAATAATCTTAGGATGTAATATTTATGCACAGCAATCAAAAAAATATATTTGACTCGCGCCGTTTGCAGTTCCTGGGACGAATTACGATCTTTGCCGCCTGTATGGGACTCATTAACAGTTCAATCGTTCGGATTTTCCAGCTATCAACATTTTTTATCTGGGACTGGCTGGATGAAGCTTTGCTTGGTCCCTACCCATTGCTTATAGTGATTGTTCCAGGGATTGGCGCACTGCTGGCCAGTTTTCTTTTTTACAGACCCTGCCCCGACTCCCGGGGAGAAGGAGTTCCTATTTATCTAAAAACGATTCGCAACAAGCAAGGAGAATTTACTCCTTTTCTTGGACTTTATAAGTTTTTGGCCGCTCTTTTTGTAATGGGCTTTAGAGGAAGTGGTGGATTTGTCGGACCCACGGTGGCAATGAACGCTCACGCCGGCACATGGATACAAAGGCACCTGCAAAAAGTGATGCCCCGCTGGCTTGATTTCAGCCGAACTAATTACCGACTCGGAGCCATCTGCGGAGCGGCAGCGGCTCTTGGTGCCCTGTTTAAAATACCCCTGGGAGGTGGATTCTTTGCCGTAGAGATCCTCGAACCGGCCAATCTGCACTACAGGAACCTGTTTCCGGCTGTTCTTTCCAGTTCTATCGGCTCGCTGGCCTATAAAGTTTTTTACGACCCCTCCCCGGTTTTTCCTCTCCACCCCGGATTCGAACTTGATTTTTCCCTGCTTCCGGCAATTTTTATAACTGCCCTGCTTGCCGGGCTGGTCAGTCTGGTTTTTGTCGCTTTTTATCAGCATACGACCTCTTTTTTTAATAATCTTAACCTGCCCGAAAGATTTATACCTTTTCTCGGTGGACTGCTGGCTGGAGTTACCGGACTTATCC
>CAYTSZ010000207.1:0-3165 GCA_964440635.1 uncultured bacterium | reverse complement strand
ATACTGATTCAAATGATTAAAATTGATGTAACTGATCCCGATCAAAATTTCCAGAAAAAACCGGAGAGAGCGGTCACGGAAAAGAGACTCCCGGAAAAGATACAGAAGAAAACAAAACAACTTTTTCGAGCCAAACTGAACCTGCTGGCTGCCGGCACCCAGCTCCCGGTGGGAATGATGGGCCGGGCACAAAAGAAACTCTGGCGGCAGATAAAAGAGCTTGAAAAGAGATAATGAATTTACAGGCGGAGGAGTTAGAAAACAAAACTAGTTCAGCTTAGTCTGAACTATCTAAACTTACTTTGCACCACAGCCCGTTGTAAGCGTTAATAACACAAATTGCAATAAGTAAAGTAGTTCAGACTAAGCTGAACTAGTTTACTTATTGGTCCAGGGTTATTCCTTTATTGGTTAGCCATTGTTCTATTTTTGGGGGGGTTAGTTTTTCTATGAACAGTCTGTTAATGCGGGTTGTTGGCTGGATCCGGAATAGGGCCGAAGGTTTCTTTCCAGCGGTAACGTCGTGGAATTGATTCCGGTGAATCTCTCAAATTAAGCCTGTGAATCCCCGCTGTCAAAGTGAAAGCCTCTTAATACCCCATAAACCCAATAGGCAATCTATTAATTGACTGGATTATCTGGATTGACTTTGGTGAGCCTCCGCCGTTGACTTAGATTCTACCCTCTATAAAAGATTTTGAATTCCTCTGTGTCCCTCCGTGACCTCTGTGGTAAAAATGTTTTGAAGTTGACTTTGCTACTGCCCCTTATCCGCTTAATACTCTGTGTTAAAAAAAGTAGTTGATGTTGATTTTGCCGTTTCGGCTGTGTTCGAAAAAATGTGGTTAATCTTTTCTTCTTAAAATCCGATATATTTAATAGGCGCAGAAAAACAAATTGAGCGCCGGGAAAACCAAGGATGGTTTTCTTGATAATTACATGGAGGACGTGATAGCGGAGGATAAAAAAATGGCAGACGCAGCGTTTTTAGAAGGAGTAGGCGGGACAGGACAAAATATTACAAGCTCCCCCGAAGCTCGGATTAGTGGGACAGAAGAAGATCAGAATAAATTTATGAAATTATTGCTGGAACAGTTAAAAAATCAGGATCCTATGAGTCCCATGAGCAGTGATCAATTTATGGGGCAAATGGCACAACTCACCTCGGTGGAAAAGCTTACTGAAATCTCATCAAAAATGGATACTATAACTCAAAATTCAGAATCCTCTCAATTGCTTGATCTGCTTGGATTTAAAATAGAAGTAGAGGCGACCGACGGTCGCGTGTTATCCGGGCAGGCGGAGAGCGTAACTTTCACCGAAGACGGGGCAGTGCTGGACGTTGCCGGTGAAACTGTTAATTCGGAAGAAATTCTCAAAATAGGATTACCAGAGGTAGAGGAGTGACTATAGAGCAGTACAGTTGATGGAGAGATAAGGGCCTCCTGAAGCAGACAACCAGACATAGCTTAGACAAACCAGTAGATACAGATTAAATACGGCAGTTAATTAAAATAAATTTGGAGGTCTTTTAAAAATGGTTACACGTTCACTGTTTACCGGTGTTAGTGGTCTACAGACTCACCTCAGTAAGATGGATGTTTTGAGTGACAATCTTGCCAACATAAACACCCCGGGTTTCAAAAAATCCCAGGTGGTGTTCCAGTCATTCCTATCCCAGCAGATTTCAGCGGCATCCCGACCGGATGATGCCGAGGGCAGAGGTGGTATTAATCCCCAGGCCGTAGGACTTGGTGTTCAGCTTGGTAGTATTAACCTCGATATGAGCCAGGGGCAACTTGAAAGAACCGGTATTAACACTGATCTCGCTGTCCAGGGTGAAGGATTTTTTGGAGTCAGGGAATCGGGTGGAGATGGTACATTATATACGAGGGCAGGTTCGTTTCAGATTGATGCCAACGGTAACCTCACCGACCCGGCCAGCGGTAATGTTGTCCAGGGTTTCAACGCCCGGGTGGAGGATGGACAGATACTATTTAACCCCGACGTTGAAACTCCGGAAGATATAAGAATAACCTCGGCGATGGAGGTTATCCCCGGTTCTGCCACCACCATGCAGGAGTTGGTGGGAAACCTTGATGCGGGAGCCAAGAAAGGGCTGGATCCGGTAGACGTTAGTTTTGCTGACGGAGATTCTTCCGTTCGGTTTGAATTTGAACGCTATCACCCCACAAAAAGACAGTACAAATTTGATGCGGTTTGGACGGAGAATCCACCTTCCGGAAGTCAAATAGGTGATACTGTAACCGATCGAGTTACCGGTAAAAATTTAGAGGGAATAATGGAACTAAATGAGGACGGACAGGTAGTTGGAATTTACGAAAATCCCGATAAAATCGGCATGAACAGTGTAGCCCGGGTGGAGGTCGGAAGAGAAACCGCCGAAGATGCTGCTGGAAATACCAGTGAAACGGCCGGAGAATACACAATAAATGAGACCCGGATGTCAGCCCGTAACCAGCGGGATATGTTTGTGGATTTAGAACCCCAGGTCACCAACCAGTTTAGAGCTCGCGTGACGGATGCCGATAAGATTGAAGCTGATTTGAGTACGAATTTGGCAGTAGGTGGTAATTCGTTTGATGTAGCCAATCCCGGTGATTTTGCAGTTGGAGATACAGTGGTCATTAATGACGATGATAGCGATGCTTTTGTAACAAATATTACCGGTATAGCGGGTAATACGATTACAATTGCAGATAACGCTCCGGCGACCGGTCCGTATGCACAGGCTCAAAATGCCACGGTTGAGCGAAATCCGCGTTTTATCCTGGAATGGCAGGATGTTGATGGGGATTGGAATGCGTTTGATAACGCCAACCATGGAAATATGTATTATGATTTTGTTTCCCAGAGACAGACTTCGAGTGGTGAATCCCGGACGGGTGAGGTGCGAATAGATGCCGGTTTCTGGGGGTCCACTCTTGAAGATACTGATCCGGGGGTTGATGATGTAATATATTTTCAGATTCACGAAGGCAATAATAACGGTCTTTTCAATCAGATTGGTGAGGAAGTTCGACCCGAACAACGCTGGGGGGGGATGGGAAGCACTGATAGTTATAGAGTTGGAGAACCTATATCAGATCCTGAGAATACAGGTGATGGGAGCCTGAGAAGCGTATACAACTACCTTGGTAATGA
>CAYTSZ010000206.1:0-3208 GCA_964440635.1 uncultured bacterium | reverse complement strand
AAATGTTTTGAATTCCTCTGTGTCCCTCCGTGACCTCTGTGGTAAAAAGTTTTCGACTTTTAATTTTCCTCTTCACCTCCTCCGCTCTTCCCCTCTTCGTTTCTTTCCCTTGCCGTTCCCCCTGTCCCCTTGTCTGTTTTTTCACCTCCGACGTAACGAGTTATTGGTTTATAGGACAAATATTTTGTTTTAAAAAACGTTCTGTTATACTTTATAGTCAATCTAAAAATTATCGGGAGAAGATTTTATGTGTACGCCGATTGATGTCGAGACCGGGGCTGTTAAGACGGCTGTGGGGTCGGGGGTTATTAAATCTTCCGGGATTGGTTCCTGCGTGGCCGTAGTAGCCTATGATCCGCTGCATAGAATAGGTGGCATTGCCCACATTATGCTTCCGGGTGGCTGTCCCGATCTGGATCATCCCTATCCGTTTCGGTACTGCTTTGATGCGCTTAAAGAATTGTTCGTGCAGCTTGAAGAACTTGGAGCAGAACCGGGAAATCTTGTTTTTTGTCTCGCCGGCGGTGGTAATGTACTGCGGCGGGAAAACTGTACTATCGGTCTGGAAAATATCCGGTCAGTCCGCGAGTACCTTTTTGAACGGAATATTTCAGTCCGATCGGAAAGCCTTGGCGGCTATATATGGCGCAGTGTCCGGCTTGATCTTGATAACGGTGAGATTTTCTGCCGTGAAGCCGGGGAGAATACCCGTATGCTCTGGCCTGTTGACAGAAGTGAAAGAATCCGCCGTTTTGCCAGTTATAAATCCGAGTCTGAAGTTGCCACAGCGATTAACGGTTGAATAAATATTTTAGTTTGCGGTTCCGGTAATCTTATCCTGATATTTTTAATAGATATTGTGAATAAGGCGGATCAAAATGACTGAAAAATCAAGGCAGGAACTTCAAGAAGAATTAAATATTTATAAAGACCGGCTTGAGGGTGCAATGGGAGCCGGGAATATTGCCTGGTGGGAAATGGAATTACCGGCCGGCAAAGTGCGATTTAATGAAAGAAAAGCCCGGATGCTGGGATACTCGCCTGAAAAATTCAAACATTATACCGATTTTACTGACCTACTTCACCCCGATGATTATGAACGGACGATGTCGGCGATGCGCAATCATCTGGAGGGCAAAAAAGAAAAATATGAAGTGGAGTATCGGATAAAAAAGAAAGACGGTAGTTACAAATGGTTTCGGGATGTGGGGAGTATTACCAAGCAGGAGGGTGAATACAGGAAGGTTGCCGGAATAGTTATCGATATAGATGTTCGCAAGCAGCAGGAAAAAGAATTAAAACAGGCTAACCAAAAACTTGTTGCACATAATCAACAACTACAGGCCCTTGAACAGCAGCTACGTACGGAAGTGGAAGTTCACAAACAGACCGAAAGTGAGCTTCGCAAATTAACCCGGGCTATCGAGCAGAGCCCGGCCACTGTTGTTATTACTGATACGGAGGGAAATATCGAATACGCTAATCCACGTTTTACCGAGGTAACCGGGTATGAGGTATCGGAAGTGGAAGGTAAAAATCCAAGGTTTCTGAAATCTGAAAAACACACAGATGAATTCTATGAAAATCTGTGGGCGACTATTTCCGACGGCAGGATATGGCGGGGGGAGTTCTGTAATCGCAAGAAAAACGGTGATTTTTACTGGGAGGATGCTTCCATAGCTCCAGTGTTCCAGGGCGGTGAAATAACTAATTATATCAAAGTCGGGGAAGATATAACCGCCCGCCGCCGCTCGCGGCGTAACCTGGAGAAGATAAACAGTTGTTTTATCAATTTCACCCCGGTGCCGCTGGAAAATATTCGGCACTTGATCAGGCTGGCCGGGGAACTTCTTGGCGGGGTCTGTGCTCTGTACAATCGTCTCGAAGGTGGGAAGCTTTTTACAGAGGTGGGATGGTCGCTGCCCCCTGATTTTAAACGTCATGACGATCCTGAAGGTCATATCTGCTATGACCTGATAAAGAGCGGCAGTGATCAGGTGCTAACTCTTAATAATCTCCAGGAGTCAGATTATAAAAAAACTGATCCTAATGTTTCTAAGTACGGATTGCAGAGTTATATGGGCCGGGCGGTGCGCCGCAGTGGAGAGCCGGTAGGGAATCTCTGTGTTGTTTATGACAAAAATGTCGGGTTTGATTCGGAAAAAAGAACTATAGTGGAACTTATAGCTTCGGCAATTGAGATCGAAGAGGAACGCCGCCGTATTTTGGAGGAACTGCGGCGGTCGAATGAGGATCTGAAAAATTTTGCCAACATTGCTGCCCACGACCTGAAACACCCGCTGCGGACTGTGGCCAGTTATATGGAACTTCTCGACCGGCGTTTCAGTGACGAGCTTGAAGAAAAAGCGCAAAGCTATATACGCCGCGCCAGAAACGGTGCTTACCACATGAAAGACCTGCTGGATGGACTTCTGCGTTATTCGCGTGTGGAAACATCAGAAGCCGGGTTGGAAGAACTTGATATAAACGATATTATCGAGCAGGTTGTTTTTGCTCTTGAATCAGAGATCGAGGAAAACGACGCTGAAATAATCTATTCTGATCTTCCCCCGGTCAAAGGTGATAGTTCGCTGCTGGGTCGACTTTTTCAGAATTTGATAAATAATGCCCTCACCTACAGGGGACCCGAGCCGCCACGAATAGAAATATATGTCCAACCGGCCGGTGATATGTGGCGTTTTAACGTGAGTGACAACGGGATTGGGATAGAAGAACAATATCAGGAAAAGATATTCAAAATATTCCAGCGCCTGCACAGCCCGGATGAAATACCGGGAACAGGCATCGGCCTCGCAGTCTGCAAAAAAATTGTAGAACTTCACGGCGGAGAAATAGGCGTAACCTCAACTCCCGGGGAAGGTACAACCTTCCATTTTACCCTCCCGAAGGGGTGAAGCGGACAAGAAGACAGGGGGAAACGGCAACATCAAAGTCGGATTTAACGCAGAGGATATAGATTATAGAGCTGATGAGTTACAGGAGCGGAGGAAAAACCGGGAAAGTCAACGACTTTTTTGACGGGATTAACAGGATGGACAGGATGTAAATCAAAAGCAATACAGAGGTTTGTTTTTTTGAGTGAGGGAATTGGAAGCAGTAAAAATGAAATTAATTTAATTTTTACTACTTCTAATCCCCTGTAACAGCTCGAATGAAATTCGAGCAGGCGCTGTTAAAACAGCGCTCA
>CAYTSZ010000205.1:0-3289 GCA_964440635.1 uncultured bacterium | reverse complement strand
CGGAATCCAGTACCAAAGCCCGTCATTCCGGCCTCCGAGCCGGAATCCAGAGGTTTTGACGTTACCCTCTCAAAATGTTTTGAATCTTTTCTGTGGTAAAAATAGGTTGTGACGTTGAATTTGAAGTTAATCTGCGTCCATCAGCGTTTATCTGCGAGCTAACGGGTGTTGAATTTATTTTTACCTAATTTCCTAATCGTTTAATCTCGATTCTCAATATTCAATTTTGCTGTGCTTGTTTTCCCGTCCCTAATTCGATAAATTACACGGGATTATCGTGAGACGTTACCCATTACGCGGGAAAATTAGAATTGTAGGAATTCTAGTGCTTTTTGGGCGGCTTTTGGATCGCTGATTAGATTTCTGAATTCATCTGGAGTCTGGGGAAGCGCGACAAATATTTTACTGGCTCGTTTTGAACCCAGTCCCGGCAGAGCGCGCAATTGTCTGACGCTGGCATCCTGGAATTTTAAGGGGTGGTGGACTCCGCTGATGCTCCGGTAGCCGTGTTCGGTTACCTTTATATCGTAAAAGCGGTCCAGCTCCAGGGGATATTTAACTCCCACCAGCAGGGGATAGGTTCCTGTCTGGCGGCCGAATGTTACGTCACCGTCCCGTTTTTCCATGTATACATTCCGCAGTAGAGTTCCAACCGGGAACATCTCCTCCAGGAGCGGCCTGTCTATTTCTTCGCGTACCTGTTTTTTGAATTTCTTAAACCCGCTGTGTAAATCGGAATCAAACTGGCTGCGATGTGAAAGAACCTGGCGGATATTTATGCGCCGGAGCCAGTAGTTTTTTTTGCGAAGCCTGCGCAAAAAATCAAGATTTAGTTCGTATGTTTTTTTTGTCTCCCCTTTGAGGCCGGCCAGAAAATTTAATCCCGGAAGAAGCATGGGCATTCCGTTATCTCCCCGTTTTTTTCCGTGGCGGTTAATGAGTCGGACTGATTCTTCTACTTCTTCAGGAGTGGCGTTCAGATTGTTGGCCTTAATTACGTCCGGATCGGCGGATTCCATTCCCAGGGCGAGGATGTTGCCTGCGGTGGTTTTCTCGGCGAGAATTTTTATAATTTCTTCCGCCGGGACAGGATGGGCGGCGATTATGGCCGGGTTGGCGTTATCGACGTGGAGAACTTTTATTTCGGGACATTCTCTGTTGATACCGGCAAACAGTTTTTCTATTTGCCCGGGATCCGGTTCGGGTTTTTCGGTTTTACCCAGGTTCTTGCATTTGTAGCTTATGATGCAGGACTGACCACCGAGACGGAAATGGCGAATTCCAAGATCATATAACTGTTTTATTTCGGCAATTATATCCCGCTGCTCGCGAAAATCAGGTTTACCGTAAAGAGGTTCGGAGCAGAAAGAGCAGCCCCCGCACATATAGCGGACGCAGCCCCGATAGGTGCTGATTTCAGCTAAAAGTGGTTCGGGATAACAGGGGTGTTTTTTAACCACCTCAGCCCCTTTAATAAGCCAGCGTTCACTTTCATCTGCGGTGGCCCGGCGGGATTCAAGCTCTCCTTCCAGATGGGTTAAAAAGTAAGCGCAGAGGTCTTTGTTTGTACTGGGGGTTTTGTTTAAGAGTGGGTGGGAGGCCAGCGGGCCGCCGACAAAAACATTTGGATGTCCGGCGGCTATTTTTTCGGCCTCCTGCGGGCTGAGTGGACGTCCTCCGAGGTAATTTCCGGGCACGGTAACTCCGCCGTATAAAAGGATATTTTGTGCATCCGGCAGTCCTTCCTGTCGGTACTGTCCGGCGGTTATGTATTTCCAGCGTAATTTTTTTTCCTCGCATAATCCGGCCAGCCGGCGTGGTTCCGGAGCAAGGTAAGGGGGAACTCCCAGCAGCCCGGGTTCATCCACATAACCGTCAAGGATCAAAACATCAGGTTGAATTTCAGGAGTCATTTAATTCGTGAAATTCCAGGCTATCTGTTTCTGTGTCCAGAAGAGCCACGGATGAGGTTGCCGCACCGGGATTGATCAGGCGGGTGGAATCAACTTCTTGATCCATACGCTGGTGGCTGTGTCCCTGGATTAAATAATCAGGACTCCGGTTCAGCAGGCTATAAAATATGCCCGGGGAGTCCCCGTGGGTGAATGCTATTTCTGCTCCGTTGGGTTCCAGCCAGCCGGCCCGGTCGTGATAGATAAGACTGCTTCGCCGGGAGGCCCGCTTAAAGCCGGCCGGATCACGGTCACAGTTTCCCTGCGAGAGATGGACGGGTATTTGCGTATCAAGCAATGGTTTGAGATGTCTCGGAGCCGTTACATCTCCGCAGTGAATAATAATATCGGCCCGGCCTGAGAAAAATGCCGCTGCTTTTTGCAGGGCTGTTGTATTGCCGTGTGAGTCAGAGATTAAACCGATAAGCATCATATTGTCTCCCTTATGATAATATGCGGGGTTAATACTACAAAATTCCTTTTACTTTTAAAAGTCCGGATAGATTAATAATTTACAGGTTCGGGATTAGCCAGGAGAAAAAATCTTTAAGAAGGGAAGATGTATCTTTGTTTTTTTCTTTCAGGATAAATCTTTCGAACCCGCTGCGCTGATTTTTCAATTCTTTGATTATTTCCTCCTGCTGGCGTGCTTTTTTCTTTTGTCTTAGCTGTCGGTAGAGCTTTACCATCCGTTTTCTTATGGTCAGGCATTTATTAACGTATTTGTCGGGACGAGAAATACCGATATTAACCGCAAATTCATATCTTTTTAAGGCCTGCTCATACTGGCCCTGCATTTCGAGACAGTAGCCAATGTAGAATTTTGAAAGTATATTGCGCTTGCAGAGCGTGTCGGCGTGGATGAATTCTTTTTTTGCTTCTTCGGTATTTCCCTCGGCCAGTTGCATTTTGCCAAAATTAAGATGTTTGCGAAACCGATGCCGGTCGGTGGCCTTTCCCCCGTGCATCTCCTCCAGCCAGTCCTCTTCATAAGAGTCCATGATCATTTTTTCGGAGAAAGAAACGGTCTTTTGGTCGCCCTTCTTATCCGCAAGAAACTGGCGCCAGAATTCCCAAAAATCTTCTTTTTCAAGCGGAAGCTCATTATTGTGGGCCAGATCCCGGTCGTATAAAGCCCTCTCGCGTGGGTCACTTAAGACCTGATAAGCCGTATCTATCTTCTGAAATTGCTGGCGGGCCTGGTCCTTTTCGCTTATTGGGTATTTATCCGGATGATAGATTCTGACCAGTCGCCGGTATGCTTTGCGAATTATTTTTTGTGGTGCCCCGAACGGGATCCCCAGCCGCTGGTAGTGGGTTTTGTGCCCCATGTATGT
>CAYTSZ010000204.1:0-3301 GCA_964440635.1 uncultured bacterium | reverse complement strand
CTTCTCACCCGGAATATACCTTCTGTACACCGGCCGCTATCCCCGGAACAAATAGAAAAAACCTCGCCCCTCTGGAAACAGGATATCCAGAAATTCGGCCCCTGGAATCAGGAAAAACAAGAAGGTTATATTACTGCCTCCGATATTTCAGAAATGAATATAATTGTGGCCGGTGAATGTTCCTCAGCTCTTGATCTGGCTTATTCTCTGATCGCGGAAAACAATCTTGAAAAATGGGGTTCATTACTTGCTGTCTCCCAGTGGGAGGGCAGAGGCCGGAGAAATAATAACTGGGTTTCACCACCCGGCAACCTCTACGCTGCACTTTTACTGCCCGAGCTACCCGAAGACTGGAAAAATATAGTTTCTCTTTTTACCGGTTACTGTCTTAATTTTGCTTTACTTCATAATGGATTTCCTACGGTTATAAAATGGCCGAATGACATTTTACTGAACGGAAAAAAAATAGCGGGGATACTTGTTGAAGCAAAAAAAGGGAGAACCGTGGCCGGTATCGGTATTAATCTGGCCGATCATCCCCCGTATCAAAATCTATCAGATTCACATGCTTTTCCTCCCGGACGGCTGTTTGATAAGGCCAGCACGATGATTGGTCCGGTTTCACTATGGTATTATCTTGTGAAGCGCTTCAAAAAGTTGTATTATGCCCTTGTGGAGGACAGTGAAGTCGAAAGTTTTATTCCGATTTTGCAGCAGCAGCTTGCTTTTTTAAATGAACAGGTTCTGGTTGTTACCGAAGAATCCGCAAAACCCAGGCCGGCTATCTTTACCGGGATAAACCACAACGGCGTGGCCCGCTTCAAAATAGACGGGAGCGAGGTTAGCCTGCAAGAAGCAAAAATTTTACCGCAGCGACACAGTTAGAAAGGATTTATTTGCAATCCGAATTTAAAGAAAATATTTTTTTAATTTAATTACTTGATTATTTTTTAAAAAAATAAAAGAAAAGGGTCGTTAATATGACAGAAAAAAGTTTTGATGAAGTTTTAATTGAAATAGAAGGTAAAAAAATACTTGTCGCCAACCGCGGCATAACAGCGCGGAGAATTATCCGCTCTATAAATGATCAGTTTAAAGCCAACCCGGTCCTTACCGTGACCGACGAGGACACCACAGCTCCTTTTACCACCGGTGCAAAAGAACTTATGCTGCTGGGGAAAAATCCCCAGGCCTATCTGGAAATCGAGCGAATAATCAGTATGGCCAAATCGGAAGGAATCAGTGCAATACACCCCGGATGGGGGTTTGCGGCGGAGGATCACGATTTTCCACGTAAATGCCGCGAGGCCGGTTTGACATTTATTGGCCCGCCGGCCGGGCCGATGGAAAAACTGGGCAACAAGGTAAGCGCCCGGGAAATAGCTAAAAAAATAGGTGTGCCCATCGTGCCGGGCACCGATGACGCCATTTCTATTGAGGAAGCACGCGACGAAGTCCGTAAACTTGGATTGCCGGTGATGCTTAAAGCAGAAGGTGGCGGCGGCGGGCGGGGGATGTATGAGGTTTATGATGAAGAACAGCTCGAAGATGCTTTTCAGAAGGCTTCGATGCTGGCCGAGTCATCTTTCGGTAACCCCCGTATATACGTTGAAAAACTGCTTACAGATATACGACACATTGAAATTCAGGTTATCGCCGATCAATACGGGAACGCTTTTGCTTTTGACGAGAGGGACTGTTCGGTTCAGAGACACCATCAAAAACTGATTGAAATAACGCCTTCTCCCTGGGATGGTATGACAGAGAAGTTAAGAAATAAACTTAAAGAATATTCGGTCAAAATGATAAAAGAAGCCGGTTACTATTCGCTGGCAACCGTGGAATTTCTTGTCGACGGCGAGGGCAATCCTTATCTTATTGAGGTTAACACCCGCCTGCAGGTAGAACACGGTATAACCGAATGTCGCTACGGAGTGGATCTTGTCGAGGAACAGATAGGTGTGGCATTTGGCTCCAAACTTCGTTTTAACGAGGAGAATACCAGACCTTTCCACCATGCTTTTCAGGTCCGGGTGAACTGCGAGGATCCCCAGGACAATTTTTCTCCCAACTCCGGTGTTATCAATCGCTACATTTCACCGGCCGGTCCCGGAATCAGGCTCGATTCCTGTGTTACAACCGGTTACGAGTTCCCCTCCGTTTACGATTCGGCCGCGGCGTTACTTATTTCCTACGGAAAAAGCTGGGAGAAAACTCTGGGTATAATGAACCGCGCACTTAACGAATACATAATATCCGGTGTAAAAACAACGATAAATTTCCATAAAAAGGCCATAAATCACCCCGATTTCAGAGCAGGAGAGTTTACCACAAATTTTGTCAATGATGCACCAGAACTTTTTGATTACACCGATATGGAACCCGAAGCCCTGCGATTATCCCGGCTGGTGGCCGAGATCAGTGCTTACGGTTACAATCCCTACGTAAACCTCGATGAATACCGGGGACCGGAGGACAAAAGGATCGGGCGTTTTAAACCGGTTTATCCCGATCTGGAGGATGAGGGAAAAAAATCCATCTATCCCCGCGAAGACAGGGAAGCACTGCTGGATTTCTTGCGCCAGACCGATTATATCCACTTTACCGATACCACACCGCGTGATATTACCCAGTCCAACAGCGGCAACCGTTTCCGGCTGGCCGAAGACCGGCTGGTCGGACCTCTGCTGGACCGCTGCGGTTTCTTCTCGATAGAAAACGCCGGCGGGGCTCATTTTCACGTCGCCATGCTGGCCAATATGACATATCCTTTCATGGAAGGGGAAGAATGGAACCAGTTTGCTCCCCGCACTCCCAAGCAAATTCTTGTTCGCTCCACAAATCTGCTCGGTTATAAACCGCAGCCTAAAAATATGATGGAACTGACCGGGGGTATGATCTGCGATCATTACGATGTTGTTCGCTGTTTTGATTTTTTGAACCATATTGAAAACATGCAACCTATTGCGGACGTGGTTTTGAATTCCGAAACAAACATTTTCGAACCTGCGGTCTCCCTTTCCTGGGCAAAAGGTTTTGATGTGGCCCATTATATGAAAATAGTCGATGACATAGTCCGGATGACAGCCAGCGTAACAGGTCTGGATGAAACCAGAGCCCGGAGGAAAATAATCCTGGGTCTTAAAGATATGGCCGGGGTCTGCCCACCGCGATTCATCAGCGCCATTGTGAAAGCGGTGAAAGAAAAATATCCGGATATGATTGTTCATTACCACCGCCACTGCACAGACGGCCTGTTTGTGCCCTCTGTGGGTGCTGCCGCCAAAGCAGGGGCCGATAT
>CAYTSZ010000203.1:0-3350 GCA_964440635.1 uncultured bacterium | reverse complement strand
GTATTGGGATTTCCTGCGGTTCACCGTAGGTGGCAGCGGTGGAGGAAAATATGAATTTATTTACTCCCCGGGCCATCCAGGTGTCAATCATTTTTTTTGTTCCAGTAAAATTATGTTCCCAGTATCGGGCAGGTCTCTGGACGGATTCTCCAACCAGGGCAAGTGCGGCAAAATGCATAACAGCTTCCACGTCCTGTTCGTTGGCCACCCGGGTGATAAGTTCTTTGTCGGCCATATCTCCCTCATATAAAGGTACCGATTCGGGCAGTCGTTGCAGGGTTTCCTGATGTCCGGTGGAAAAATCATCTATCACACAGACCTGTTCCCCGGCCTCCAGCATATATTCTACCACCGTTCCGCCCACATATCCTGCCCCGCCTACAACAACTATCATCTTAAACACAACCTTTCATATTTAAGTAATATTAGAACATTATCAGTCAGAAAGCAAAGTTAAAATCAGTCGAGAAGTTTATCGGTGAAGTTTGCGAACCGGTTCATGCCAGAGGGAGAAATTCAGGATAAATTTAGCTGATAGCCGCCGTCAATATGAATTGTAGTACCGGTGGTATAAGTGGCTGAAGTTGCTATGAAGTATATTAAAGCCGCTATTTCTTCCGGCGAGCCCCGTCTTTTAAGTGCTGTATTTTCTATAATTTTATCTTGCTGTTCAAGCTTGAAATTTTCAGGAAAAGAGACAGGGCCGGGTGCAACTGCATTCACCCGGACTTCGGGGCCAAGAGCGCGAGCCAGGGCTCCGGTGACGGCTTCCAGCGCCCCTTTGGAAGCCATATAGGCCAGAAAACCGGGATAGGGGAATCGAAGTCCGGTGTCGGTTATATTTATTACGGCCCCGTGATTTCTTTTCAGGGGTTCGGCCAGTTCTTTGATTAAGAAGAGTGGAGCCCGTGTGTTGATAGCGAGATGTTTTTCCCAGTCATCAACGGTAAGTTCTTTCAATGGAGATCTCTCAAAGATACCGCAGCTATTTACAACAACTGACGGCTTCTGGCAGGTGGCGAGAACTTTTTCTGCCAGCAGATGAGGCCCCTCAACTGTCTTCAGATTGGCCTGGAGCAGCGTTGCTTGATCCTGGCGGACCAGTTTGTCGGCTTTGTCTTCTGAACTGTTGTAATGAGCGAGAACCTGCCAGTTTGCCGAGCCAAACTTATGACATATTGCAGTGCCAAGGGTTCCGGTGGCCCCGGTGACCAGGACCGTTTTATTCAAGGGGACGCAGGCGTTTTAATCGCTGTAGCATGAATTGATATCCGGAAAGATCCGCTCGCCGGTCCCGCTTTAGTTCCCCGTATATTTTTTCCAGTCTTCCAAGGGAAGTTTGTCTGGCATCCAGGTAGTCCTCGACGGAGATATTGTTGTTCAGCAGGTGAGAAACTATTTTTCTCTGAATTCCGTTTAATTCAACGGACAGTGTGCGGAATCCAAATTGATCCCAGCGTTTTTTAGGTCGCGAGCGGGAAATCCGGCTCATAAGCCAGTCGATATGCAGACGGCTGCCAAGCTCGAAATACTTTTTGGCTGCTGCGCTGACGTCTGTTTCTATTTTTTGACAGAGTAGTAGAATGTCAAGCGAGGGAACCAGGTAATAAAGTCGGTTAAGAAGCTGGTTGAATTCATTATCAAATCCTGAGTTTAACCACCTATCCTGCTTTTCTTCCAGTCGCAGGGTTCTTTCCGGTCCAATGTAATCCAGGATATCATCCTGGTGTTTTTTTAGCAGCGGTTCAAACTGCTTATAAATTGCCGCCGGCCTATCGGAGGAACTGAGGGAATCAAAAAGCCAGCATACAGCATTGCCAAGCAAGCGTCTGCTGAGATTCCAGGCTTCGTATTGTTTTTCGGCTTCTATTTCATTATCGAGACTAAATATTTTCTCCCGAAATTTTTGCCCGTCGCCCAGTCCGTCAGCAGTTAAAAACCAGCGTATTATTTCCGGTGTTTTAACTCCGATTTCTTCCCGCAGCCGGGAAATGAATTTAATACCCGAGTAGTCGACAACGTAATTAACCAGGGAGGTGAGGGCGATTTCCTTGCGAAGGGGATGATTTTCAACTCCCTCGGGGCAGGTTTTGATTATATCTTGCGGGAAATAACTTTTGAGATGTTTTTCAATTATCCACTCCGGGTCCCACTCGCTGGCGAGAGCCTGTTCATATAGATCCATCTTGGTATAGCTGAGCAAAACAGCCAGTTCTGGCCGGGTCATCCCTGAACCGGACTGGATTCTTTCCTGCATCTGGCGCTCGTCGGGCAGATTTTCCACTTCTCGATCCAACCCGGCGGAGTCTTCGAGATGATTTAAAATCTGGCGGTAATCCTCCAAATCCTGAGCGGAGTTAGTATATTCGAGGCTGATTGCTCCGGACTGGCGGTAATTCCCGTCGGTTACGTCCCGAACGGCCGGATCCGAAAGTGACATCAAAAAATCATCCCGTTCTTCCGGTTCTAATTCACCTCTTCTAATAGACTGCTGGAGGAGAATTTTAATATTGACCTCATGGTCGGAAAGGTCCACCCCACCGCTGTTGTCGATAGCGTCGGTGTTCAGACGGACCCCGAGGTTATCGAGTTCGATTCTCCCTTTTTGTGTAATCCCCAGGTTTCCTCCTTCGCCGATTACCGATGCTCTTATTTGGTCGGCATCGACCCGACAGTTATCGTTGGCAGGGTCGCCGGCATCGGAATGGGCTTCCTGAGATGATTTTATATAAGTTCCGATTCCCCCGTTCCAGAGCAGATCTACATCCATTTTCAATATCTGGCGAATAACGTCTTCAGGGTTCGGGTTTTTCTTCTCTATTTCCAGAAGACTGCGGGCTTCATCGGAAAGGACGACGGTTTTATCCGCCCGGTTGTATACACCACCCCCGGCACTTATTAAATCGGGATCGTATTCGTCCCAGCCCAGCTCTTGTTCGAATAACCGTTTTCTTTCTGCAAAAGACGCAGCAGGATCCGGGTCCGGATCGATAAATATATGGCGGTGGTTGAAAGTCGCCAGCAGTTTAATTTTATCGGATAGGATCATACCGTTACCAAATACGTCCCCTCCCATATCTCCTATCCCGGCCACGGTAAAGGGTTGGGTATGGATATCCTGGCCCAGTTCCCGGAAATGTCTCTCCACACAGACCCAGGCTCCACGGGCAGTGATACCAAGTTCTTTGTGGTCATAACCAACCGAGCCACCGGAGGCGAAGGCGTCATCCAGCCAGTAATTATATTTACGGGAGAGAGCATTGGCGGTATCGGAAAACGTTGCTGTGCCTTTGTCGGCCGCCACAACCATGTAGGGATCTTCCCTGTCGTAGCAAATAACGTCCGGCGGG
>CAYTSZ010000202.1:0-3372 GCA_964440635.1 uncultured bacterium | reverse complement strand
CCGTTATAAAGTCGGGCAGATAGTGGGAGAGGGGCTGAAAAACCTGACCGCCCTCGATAAGACGGAGAGGCTGGGAAAAATAAAATCCAGCCTTGATAAAGTGGACCTTTCCGAGAGTATCCTGGAAAATTATCCCCACCAGCTCTCCGGTGGCCAGCGCCAGCGGGTCAGCATCGCCAGGGCCCTGGCAGTGGAGCCGGAGCTTATAATCTGCGATGAACCCACCAGCGCCCTCGACGTCTCCATCCAGGCCCAGTTAATCAACCTGCTTCTGGATCTGAAAGAAAATAAAAACTTAACCTACATATTTATAAGCCACGATCTGAATCTGGTCCGCTTCGTAAGCGACAAAATAGCGGTAATGAAAGAGGGAAAGATAATAGAACAGGCCCCCGCCGACCAGCTATACAACAACCCCACCCACCCCTACACCAAAAAACTCCTCGAGGCCCTGCCGACCCCAACGGGTGATAGACCAAGTTAATAGGTCGTCGTTTATAGTTGTTAAAAATGTTTTGACTTTGACTTCGTTTTTAACCCTTGCCTGATTGGTCCTTAGTGGTTAAAGAGCGTTAGATTTGTATATTATTTAGTTATTCCAGTTGTTTTAGGTTTTCCAGCAGAGGGGGGATATCTTCTTTAGCAGTTTTCCAGACTGTTTCAAGATCAAGTTCGAAATATACATGAACCAAGATATTTCTCATCCCAATTATTGCTTTCCAGGGGATGCGGGGTAATTCCTTGTGAGTATGTTCGGAGAGTTTATTTGCGGCTTCGCCAATGATTTCCAGATCTTTTTCAACGCCGCGCTGCAGCAGGCGATCATTCTTAAAATCCTCGAATGTTTTGCCATTAATGAAAGATTCTATTTCTTTAGCAGCGGCAAGGATATGTTCTGATCTTTCCCTGTCAGGCTGTTTCATATTCAACACGGGAATTTTTTAATATTTCGTCCCTTTCTTTTTCCGAGAAAAAACCGGGAGTTTTCAGGTCCACGGGGCGGTTAAATACTTCACTGAGTTCTTGTTGAATTTCCCCCAGTAAAAAAAGCCCGGGTGCGTTGTCTTCGGGGAATTCGATAAGAATATCGATATCACTTTCGGGTCCCGGGGTTCCGTTTACCGTAGAACCAAACAAATGCAATCTCCGGATACCATATTCCTGACAAATGTTTTCAATCTCTTTGTATTTCTTCGGAAAAATCATTAAGTTCACCTCTTTTAACAGTATACGATATATAAATAGCAGCGCCAGTTTTTTTATCACAGCGGAAGCAACGGGATATAGAGTAGAAATCAAAAATATTTTTTTGACAGGATTAACTGGATTAACTTCGTATAAAAGAGAAAACCTCAGACCCGCAGGATACTATGGTTTTGAATTTGCTTGTAACCCAGTAAATCGGACTTCAATCCAGCCCATTATGCTGTTGATTTTGAAGCTGCAGTTAATTTCAATCAGATGTTATCAGATTTTATCCGTGAGCTATAAGATTTTGCCTTTACCCTCTTAAAGTTTTTGACGTTCCTCTGTGTCCCTCAGCGACCTCTGTGGTAAAAATGTTCTGACTTTGGTTTTGACTTTGCTGTCTTTGTTTCCCCGATTCCCTGTTTTCGGGTTCTGTTTCCCATTTGTGGTAACCGCTCTTGATTTTGGTGTTTCGGCCTTTGACCTTCGACCTTTGACCCCTGACGGACGCAGCACCCAGTCACTTCATCACGCAATCACGTCTCAGCCGTCGGATTTATTTTTAACTCTGGTCTAAAACGGTCTTTTATAGTATTATATTAACCCTCTGGCTGCCTTATTGCTGGTTTGCTGGCTTTTTTGGTTCAGTCGGAGTTTAAAATACTGCATTTTTGAATCAACTTATTTTTTGAGAGGTGTTTTGCCATTAGCTGGATAGAGAAAGTAACCCCCGAATGGCCTGAAACGCTGATGGAAGCGCCGGTTCCCGAAATTTTTATACTTGACGAAGAGCTGGGGTTTAAAGGCGAAATCAAGCAGAAAACCCGTGATTTTCAGGTTTCTGAAGTTTTAGCGCAGGAGCCAGTGGGTACCGGGCCAAATACATTTATGCGAATTAAGAAAAAGAATATTTCCACACTCGAGCTGGTCCAGTCACTGGCTAAATATCTTGAGAGGGATATCGAGGATTTTTGCGTGGCCGATTACAAAGGCCCCCGCTGTGTTGCGATTCAGTGGATTTCTCTTGAACATCTTGATCCCAGGGCCCTGGATGGGTTTGAACACCCCGAGGCGCAAGTTATTCAGATTTCCCGCAGTGAGGAGCGTTTGAAGCCGGTTAATCTTAAAGGTAACCGGTTTGAAATTATTGTTCGTAATGTTGATTCCGGAGCTCTGGAAAATGTTGAACAGGGTCTGCAAACACTCGCCGCCCGCGGTGTGCCAAACTGGCTTGGCGGGCAGTGTTTCGGTTATCGCAAAAACAGGCATTTATTGGGCTGGGCTCTGATTAAGAAAAAGTGGAAGTGGTTCCTGTACGAATTTTTAAACAATCCCGTAGGCGTAGATGATACAAATGTAAAAAAAGCCAGATCCGCAGCGACTGAGGGCAACTGGAAGGAAGCGATAGAGCTATTCCCGGAATCCTTCAAAGCCGAACGTGCCGCTCTGAAAAGTCTGAAGCGTTATCCACGCAATAAAGAACGTGCCTGTAGCGTTATCCCCGTCGAATACAGGCATTTTTATCTGCTTGCTCTGCAGGGATATGCGTTTAATTCTTTCCTGGCCCGCAGAATAGATAGTTTTGACAAACTCCAGGAGGGCGATGTCGCTTTTATGCACGAAAGCGAAGGCTGTTTTCCCGTCGTTGATCCCCGGGATGAACGACCACGAATGGACAGATTTGAAATAAGTCCTACCGGACCGATGTTTGGAGAAAAATTTCTCGGCGCTTCGGGTGACATGGAAGATCTTGAAGACGAAGTAATCGAACGTATCGATCTTTCTTATGAAGATTTCCAGCGTTCCCGCTATACAATCCCCGGCCGCCGCCGGCCTCTGCGTGCTCCAATCACCCAGACCCGAGCGCAGATGATAAATAAAAATGACATGGAACTGGGGTTTTTCCTCCCCAGGGGCAGTTATGCCACGGTAGTAATAGAGGAACTGATGCACCGCCGCTTGAATTACGAATACGAAGAGTTATAAACAAAAAATGCGCCCGTAGCTCAGCCCGGATAGAGCGGCGGACTTCGAATCCGTAGGCCGCAGGTTCAAATCCTGCCGGGCGCCCTAATAAAATACCTTTCTACTCCAATAGCAAGTTCCAATATAGACATACAGGCGGCCTACAGGGAGTCTGAGGGAGTATTCCCTCAGGGGTTCAGCCGCAGGATGCGGCGCGGG
>CAYTSZ010000201.1:0-3533 GCA_964440635.1 uncultured bacterium | reverse complement strand
GTTCTGATCAGCCGTTATATTTCTGTGGGTTCAATAACCGCCGCCATCGTGCTACCGGCGCTTAGTTTTTATATGTTTGGCTTCTCTTCGCCAATCACCGTGGCCACCGCACTGCTGGGATTGATGGTTATCTGGCGGCACCGCGAAAACATACGCCGTTTAATAAACGGCGGGGAAGAAAAATTTTATTAAAAACAGGAGGGTAAAAAGTGAAATTTGGTCTACTTGCCGCAGGTAGCTGGGGGACAGCTATAGGTTCGCTTCTGGCGGAAAACGAAGAAACATATATCTGGGACGTCGACCCCGAGGTGCGCCGCCAGGTTGAGACCGGAGAGAACAAACGTTATCTACCGGACGTGCAACTGCCTGAAAATTTAAAAGTTGCCGCCTCGGCGGAAGAAATGCTCGCGGATGTTGATGCGGTTGTTCTGGCCGTCCCCTCCCACGTTTACAGGAAAGCCATCGAACCGCACGCCAAAATTCTGGCTGAAAAAGAATATGTAATAACACTGACCAAAGGTTTTGACCCCGATTCCGGCGACCGGTTGAGCGAGGTTTACAGTCGGATTACCGACCGGCGGGACAACTATTTTTTGCTTACCGGCCCCTCACACGCGGGAGAGGTGGCCCGCCGTCGCCCGACCACAGTTGTGATTGGTGGTGGCGATAAAAATAGCCGCGAGAAGTTACAGAAAATATTTTTCCGTTCCTATTTCCGTGTCTATACCAATTCCGATCTGATTGGCCTGGAGATGGGTGGGGCTTTAAAAAATATAATTGCCATCGCTGCCGGTATCTCCGACGGTCTGGGATTTGGTGTTAACGCCCGGGCGGCCCTGGTTACCCGGGGGATGAACGATCTGCGCGAGGTCGCCACTTATGAGGGCGCAGCCCTCCAGACTCTCTATGGCCTGAGCGGTCTGGGCGACCTGATTGTCACCGCCACCAGTGATCTTTCCCGCAATTACAGTTTCGGCCGGGAACTGGCCGGCGGAAAAACTGTCGAGGAGGCCAGGGATACAATCGGCCAGGTGGTCGAGGGACTGAACGCCACCAGCAGCGCCATGCGCCGGATCGAAGCTGGTAATCTCCGGGCCCCGCTTCTTAAAACAGTTCACGCCGTTCTTGCCGGTCGACTGGAACCTGAAGAAGCAGTAAAAAAACTGATGAACAGACCAATGGGGGCAGAATTTGACCATGAGCACTAAAAAAGAATTAATAGTCAGTATGGCCGAATGCGGTATAACCCAGAAATTCGCCAGAAAAATTGTAGAATCAATCTTCGAAGAGATAGAATCAGCCCTGCTGTCCGGTGAAAAAGTTGTGGTTAAAAATTTCGGCACTTTCGAGTTGCGCAGCCGTAAAGGTCGGGAGATGACCAATCCCCGGACCGGAGAAAAACACACAATCCCGCCCCGCAGCGTGGTTCACTTCACCCCCGCCCGCCATTTCAGGGAACAAGTCGAACAGAGCGGAGAAGAAGGATGAAAGAGATAAATCTGCCCGAAGACAAACTCTACTACAGCATAGGAGATGTGGGAGAAATATTCGATCTGGAAGCCCACACCCTGCGCCGCTGGGAGGACGAATTCCCCGATCTCAACCCCGGCAGTTCCCCCGGAGGCCAGCGTCGCTACCACCGGACGGATCTTGAGACCGTGGCCCGGATAAACCACCTGTTGAACGAAGAAAAATTCAGCCTGTCCGGAGCGAGAGAAAAACTGGCAAACTGGGAAAGGTATTCAAAAAAACACAGGATAGCAGCAGAAATAAAAACAATCTGCGATGAAACCCTGGATGAGATCAACAAATTTATAGAAAAAATATAATTTGTATCTTATACTACTAAACCTTCCACAAAAAAACGGGACGTGGCGTAGCTTGGTAGCGCGCTCGGCTGGGGGCCGAGAGGTCGCCGGTTCAAATCCGGCCGTCCCGACCATTTAAAATCTCAGGTACCAATTCCAATTAAAATATAAGTTTAAAACCAGAGGCGACCGGGGAGTCTGAGGGGATTCCCCTCAGGCCTTCAGGCACAGGATGTGCCGTGGGGGCTGTTCTCGACCGTCCTTGGTCTACACAGCATCAGCACCTCCTTGTGCAAGCGAGCAGCGAACGAAGTGAGCGTTGAGGGGGGAGACCATTTGCCATGGAGGCTAAATTTGCGCGGTCCAGAAATTCCAGATAAATGTTATTGGCATCATGAATTTTGAGAAGAATAGCCCCCACGCAGTGG
This sequence comes from uncultured bacterium, assembly GCA_964440635.1. Classification (GTDB taxonomy): domain Bacteria; phylum T1Sed10-126; class T1Sed10-126; order T1Sed10-126; family T1Sed10-126; genus CAYTSZ01. The sequence continues at coordinate 1,297 of CAYTSZ010000201.1, read as the reverse complement.
GCCCCTCAAAGAGCAGGAGGCGAAGTCGCCGCGTTCAAATCCGGCCGTCCCGACCATTTTAAATCTCAGGTACCAATTCCAATTAAAATATAAGTTTAAAGCCACAGGCGGCCGGGGAGTCTGAGGGGATTGAGGCGTGATTAGGTGATTAGGTGATTGCGTGATTGCGTAACTACAAAAGCAACTTCAAAATAAACGGTTGTTTTGCCTTTTCGCTTGCGACCCTTTTCACCTCTTCTTATTCTTATTTTCCGTGTTTACCCCTCTGTGACCTCTGTGGTAAACCAGGGTTTGACTTATGTTTTTTTGATCGTCATTCCGGCCCCCGAGCCGGAATCCATGTTGACTTAATGGTTTTGATTTTAACTACGAACTACAAACTTGTACGATAAACTTTCTGTATCAAACTTGAACTGTATTTCTTCCATCCAACTTGTTACTGTGTATATCCCGTAGTAAAATTTTATTAAGTTGTAATAAAAAACCGAAAGGAAGTGCTCGGGAGTAATGGAAGATTATGAAACCGCCGGTGAAAGTTCTCCCATTCTGGAAATTAAATTTGTTCCCTATATTTATATTGCTGCCAGCGCGGTAATGTTGTTTTTATTTCTGGGATTCATGGTCATCCCTTTTACCGATGTAATGGGAGAGGATCTTACTCTTCCCATGTGGCTGGTGGGAGAAATATTTCTTCTTTTTTCAGTCTGGGCCGCCATATCGATAGCCAGAGACAGATATGGTTATCTCAGAATTGCTGATTCTATATACTATAGACTGCCCCTGCGCGATCTCCACTTTAAGTTTCCCCTCGAAAATGCAGTAAGGATTGATATTGTAGCCCGTCTTTCCCAGGTAGATAATACCCGTTACCTGCTGGTAATAAATACTGGCGGGAAAAATGAGCATGGCCTGTTTTTTGCCGAACACCGCCTCTCGGGTCGCAGTGCGATGAAAAAAGCCAGAGCGGTGGCCGACATACTGGGAATTCCTATCTCCGATCCCTTCCGGGAAGAAAACAAGGATTCCTGGGAACCGGTAACCAGGTGGCTGGCCCGCGGAGAAGAATGGAAACTTTTTGTAGCTGTGGCCGTAATTTTGATCGGGGGACTATATCTTCTGGGCGCTTTTGGCTGAAGAAAAAAGGTGTGATAAATTTCACATTGCTATTTCATGGAAAATATATTTTAATAGTTTAGTTGTGATGTAAAGTTTTACCTACAAAGAAAAACAAAATCTTTATAAAAGGTGATTTTTTATGAAATATAAAGGAACAGGTCGAACTTTTCTGAGTGTAATT
>CAYTSZ010000200.1:0-3637 GCA_964440635.1 uncultured bacterium | reverse complement strand
TATTAATATTTTGAACTTCTCCCAGAAGTTCAATTTGTTTCTCTGTTAAAAAACGGGGACGGAAATTAGATGTCATTAATTTACCGGTGAATGAATTAATCAATCCCTTTTCCTCCGGTTCTGAAAATCCGGTTCCCAGCACAAATTTGTATTCATCCATAACCGCCATTCCCGTTTCCCAGACCAGACCATCTTCTCCCAGCCGGCCCAACCAGTTTTTCAATTCCAGTGAATAATCGGAAGGAAATACTGCTGCATCTATTTTTATTTTTTCCAGAATAAATTCGCCGGACATTGAGGATTCTGTTATTTTACCCTTTTGTTCCAAATTGGCTTTTATCAAGGCCGGGCCAACAGCAGATAATTCCTGTCCCGGATAAAAATCAGCATAATGATTTATTAGACGGGCCAGATCAAGCTCAAATTTACCTTCCAGATCTATCCTGCCTTCACCGTCATTAATTATACCCTCCCAGTTACTGTACAAATAATCGGAACTCACAGCTAGAGTATCGGCCCTGATCTGGTCTTCATAAATAGCAACAGCTGCTGTCAAATCCACCTCCGGAAAATAATTCTTGCCCACGGCGGCGGGAGAACCCTTTAAATTGGCAGTGAAAAGCTGCTCTTCGTTTTCTTTGTTTTCAAACTTAATCCGGCCTCGCCAGAGATTATCCAGACCCAGCCAGTAACGGTCTGGAAAACTGAATTTATTCAGATCACATTCTATTTCAAGACGAGGCAAAATATTAATTGTTCCTTTGCCGTCTATATCCTCCCCCATAAGACCAGAAATCCCAAAATCAATATCCCTGTCAGTATCACGGTATTTCAACTTTTCACCCCCTATGGACAGCAAAACATTTTCATCCGAGATATAGCGATAGCGCCACGAATCAACTGTGATCGGCAACTCCGGTAATTTTTTCAAAACCCCGGTAGATTCCGATTCCGATACTGTATGCATATCTATTTCAATACGTCCCACGCTCAGGGAATGGATGGCTTTAAGATAATCCTTCCTTTGAATCGCAGTTTTCAGATGACGCCAGGCCGGCTGTATTTGAAAATAATTCAATTTGATAATTACCGGGCTTTTGGAATTATTAGAGTTTTCACTACCGATTCGAAGAGAAGAGAGGGTGGGATTAAAACGCCAGTTTAAATATAGATAACCGATTTCTACCGGTTGATTGGATTTTTTCGTAATTTGATCGTGAATAGCACGCCGAACCGGAGGGAGATTCAAAACACAGTTGAGCAACAGATAAATAAGCCCAACAATAATTATTACTAATTTTAAAATTCTTCTCAGCCAGTTGCGCATATCTAAACCTCAATCACAACGCCGTAAGCCCCGCCACTACTCATCCGGGACTGTAATAACGACAAAAGATAACCTCAACATCGTCTTTATTTTAACACTATAAAGATTAATAATGCAGGAATTTGGCATAAAAAAAAGCCCCGGGTCCGGCTTTTGCCGGAACCCGGGGCCTCGGGGGAAGGGGTATCTGTTACATCATACCGCCCATACCGCCCATACCTCCGCCGGGCATACCGCCTCCGGGGGGCATTGCGGGGCCGCCATCATCTTCCTCTTCTTCCTCGGCTACTGCAGCCTCGGTAGTAAGAATCAGGGCAGCAATGCTGCTGGCGTTCTGAATGATCGTGCGAACAACTTTCGCAGGATCAATTATACCAGCTTCAAACAGATTTTCAATCTCTCTGTTTTTAGCATTATAGCCAACCTCATCGTCCTCTTCATGAAGGAGACGCTCGACTATAACCGAACCTTCAACACCGGCATTAGCAGCAATCTGCTTGGTCGGTACCGAAAGAGCTTTCTGAAGAATACGAAGTCCTGCTTCTTCTTCGCCTTCGAGGTGCTCTTTTTCAAGTTCGTGTTGAACACGAAGCAGTGTTACTCCACCACCGGCAACAATACCTTCTTCAACTGCCGCGCGGGTGGATTGCAGGGCGTCTTCCACTCTGCTTTTCTTCTCTTTCATTTCTGGTTCCGTAGCAGCTCCAACCTTAATGACTCCTACACCACCGGAAAGCTTGGCAAGACGTTCTTCCAGCTTTTCGCGGTCGTAATCGCTGTCGGTGTCTTCAATCTGACGCCGAATCTGTGCAATACGATCCTTGATCTCACCGGGGTTGCCTTCACCTTCAACAATCGTGGTGTTATCGTCATCAACGGTTATTTTTGCTGCTTGACCGAGCTGATCGATAGTCGTGTTTTCAAGCTCCATGCCTTTGTCAGTGGAAATTACTTCTCCACCGGTCAATATGGCAATATCCTGGAGCATCTGTTTGCGACGGTCACCAAAGCCGGGCGCCTTAACGGCACAGGCATCAAGCTGTCCGCGCAATTTGTTGACAACTAAAGTAGCCAGCGCTTCGCCTTCTACATCCTCGGCGATTATCAGAAGCGAGCTGCCCTCGCGAGCAACCTCTTCCAGAACCGGCACAATGTCATTGATGGACGAAATATCGTCATCAAAAATCAAAATTCTGGGGTCCTCGAGTTCTGCTACCATGTTTTCCTGATCGGTAACAAAATACGGGGACTTGTAACCGCGGTCAAATTGCATACCTTCCACGAGTTCCAGTTCCGTTTCAATTCCGCGACCCTCTTCAACGGTAATAACTCCGTCTTCGCCAACTTTATCCATAGCTTCGGCAAGTATTTCACCGATTTCGGGATCGTTGTTAGCGGAAATTGTCGCCACCTGTGCGATCTGGTCCTTGCCCTCAACTTCACGGGCATGGGCCTGCAGTTTCCTTACTGCCAGCCGGGAAGCGTCATCGATTCCACGTCTGAGAGCCATCGGGTTGTGACCGGCGGCCACATAGCGAAGACCTTCATGGATTATAGTCTGAGCCAGCAAAGTGGCTGTGGTAGTTCCATCTCCGGTCTCTTCCTGTGTCTTCTCAGACACCTCTTTTACAAGCTGGGCTCCCATGTTCTCAAATTTGTCCTTGAGATCGATCTCTTTGGCAATAGTTACACCGTCTTTAGTAATAGTCGGCGCACCAAAACTCTTCTCAAGTACCACATTACGGCCACGGGGGCCAAGTGTTACCTTTACAGCATCAGTCAGTTTATCTACACCAGAAACAAGCTTGTTCCTGGACTTTTCAGAAAAAATAATCTCTTTAGCCATTTACATTTCCCTCCTTAAAATCTCTTACTAATTTTCAAATCTGTGTTTCCTACAATTAACCTAACTTGGCAAGTATATCGTCACCATCGAGAACCAGATAATCTTCTCCTTCATATCCGACCTCGGTGCCAGAATACTTACCGAACACTACTCTGTCACCAACTTCTACCTCGGGTTTGACAAGTTCGCCGTCCGACCGTTTACCGGGTCCAACAGCAATAACTTCGGCCTGCTGGGGTTTTTCTTTGGCAGACTCGGGTATTACAATACCACCCTTGGTTGTTTCTTCCTGGGGTTCAATGATTTGAACCACCACACGGTTTCCAAGAGGTTGCAAAGCCATACTTAATCCCTCCATTAAATAGTTTTTTTGTAAATTTAAACTTGATTTCACACATGAAAGTCATATTGGTCAAGTCTCAAGTAGTGGTGTAAATTCATGATTCCAATAGTGGCGTAACTCA
>CAYTSZ010000199.1:0-3655 GCA_964440635.1 uncultured bacterium | reverse complement strand
CTCCTTAGTCCGTTTGGTAACCATAAACGGGATTCAGGTTATTGAAAATCACATCATTTATGTATTCAATCTGTTCTTCGGAAAAATAATCCCGGTAGCCGCCCACTTTGCCGCGTCTGGTTTTATAGCTGTCATAATCAGATTTATCTGCTGGCTTCAATTTTTTTGATTTAAACGTTTCTTTTTTTTCATTCTTCTCATGTTTTAAATTGAGCAAAACCCACTGCTTTTTGCACATCTTTTTCAGTGATGTTATCCATACCTAAAAAGTGAAGGAGTTTTGTCAGGTTATCTTCGGGTGACTGATGTAAATCTTCATATCTGAGTAACAAAAAATCTTCAGGGACATTTCTTTTTCTTTGCCATATGTTATAAAATTCGATAATGGAATTGAGACCCCCTCTGTCAAATTTAACAAGTTCCATCATATCCCCCTCAAAATCAATACCACTGTCGATTTTTTTACGTTTGGTTAGTTGGAAATAGCGTGAGATTCGGCTCACCGGCTTCAGGGAAGAGTTTTTATTTATTTTCATCTTTTGAACTCCTTCAACACTTCCAGATTCGGATGCCCGAATCTGGGTATCTGGTAAGGAAGATAACGGTGCGAAATCCCCACGCCTTCGTTTTTAGTGGTAAAAGCGTGACTGAATCCTTCGGACATAATATATTTATTTAAACTCATGCTGTAATCACCATAAGGATAAGCAAAAAAAATTACGTCACTTCCAGTATGTTTTCTAATAAGATTGCGGGAAATTTTGATGTCCCTCTGGGCCGTCTCCCCTGTAACCTGGTTTAAGTGAAGGTGATTATGGCCGTGGCTCCCCGCTGTGACCAGGGGATGTTCTGAAAGAAATTTAACGTCTTCCCAACTCAGGAATTTTTCTTTGAATTTTTCCCGGCTGTTATCCGGGTTAATCTCATTGATTACCCGGGCCAACTTTGTTTTGTCAAATCCACGGGTCAAATCCTTTATTCGATAGTACGCTTTTTTCTTTGAATCGGCGTTGACTCCAATCTGTACCGTTTTTCCTTTCAGTTGAATCGAAAAATCATCCCGTATTTTCAAACTGCCGTAAAGCTGGAACTGAAAGGGAATCCAGCTCCGCTCAACAGCCGCGGTAGAAAGAAACACAGTAGCCGGTATTTCATGTTCCTCAAGCACCGGTAGAGCCAGATCAATTAAGTTTTTATAACCGTCATCAAAAGTTACGGCGGCCAGCGGTTTTTTTAAGGTTTTCTTTTTTTCTATTTTACTTAAAAAAATCTCCAGTGAACAGACAGAAAAATTTTTTTTCAAAAATAACATCTGTTCCCTGAAATTTTTCCGGCTAACGTCCTCTCCAAAAGGCCCGCGGAAGGCCCCGTTTTGTTCATCAGTTACGCCATGATAAGCCAGGATCAGTCCAACCGGATCCTGAAGCCGGGCAAGCGGAAAAAAAACAAGTCTTTTGAGCCAGTTCATTCAATCAAAATAGGACCAGAATCGGGATAAATCCCGGCCGAGCAGGTCGCTCAATCCCCGATTTTCCCGCGCATATATTTTTTGCAGGAATTCACGGGTCTGTGGTTTCATCTTCGGTGGTTTTTTCGTTTTTGACATGTTAACCCAGGTGAGTTGCTTGTAGAGGAATTTTGCCAATGGATTTTTCTGTGGCTCGGGCATTTTGGGCAACTGGTCGTGATATCGATTTGTGTTTAAACTTCGAAAGACCCGGTTCAAAAACAACTGGAACGTCATACAGCGGGGTCCCCGGGACTGGTGCTTGTGGGTGTTTATTTCTGTGACATCTATGGAATCCAGCTCAAGAAACTCAAAAAGTTCATCCGCGATCTTCTGGGGATTATCTGAAAGGTCCTCAAGAATGACAACTTTAATTTGTTCCGCGGGGAAGAGGTCAAAATAGGTGCGTAGATGTTCCTCATAATAGCCACGCTGAATAATTTTTCCCGGCATGTACTGCAGGGTTTGCTCGAAATCAAAGATAGAACGTCCGTTTCTGAATTTGTGCCAGTAATTAGAATAAGCTCTGTTCACCGGGTCCCTCAGGATAAAAATAAGTTTTATATCTGGAATCATTTTCTTGATTCTTTCGCCGGCGCGTTTGGATGTCATGTAAAGTGGTTTGTCCTCGCCAATTAGTTGATCTTCTCCTGCATCATCAAAAATAGAAAGATACCAGTGGTAGTATTCTTCAAATTTGTTTTCAAGATCGTGAAAGGTCCATTGGTCGTTAACATAAGGATAAAAATCAGGATGTTCTCCGAAATCATCAAGCTTGAAAAAGGCCTTACCATCGTCTTTCAAAAAAACACGAGGATGGTGGGAAAGAATTGTGTTAACGGTGGTTGTACCGGATTTTTGCATGCCGGCCAGCATGAAATCAGGCAACCGGTCAGACGGCGCCTCGGGAAAATCCTCTAACTTCATTTAAAAAACTCCATTTGTGAATATTAGTTAATGCAGAAAACAAGGTTCCGCCAGTTATTAATTGGATATTAGTGTACGTTACATCCTCAACTCACCAAGTATATCTCTGTTAACCTTAGAGAGTCAATGAATTCACCTTTTCAAGCAAGGAATTAACTTCGAATAAAAAGAAAACATCTTGCTTGCAAGCTGGTTGTAGTCATATTGCGCAGCAATTGATCTTGCTTCTGGAATAAAACCGGAAAAATACTCCTTTGAATTCAGATATTTTTTAATTCCCGCTTCAAATCCGTCGATATCACCGATATCGACCGCATAACAGGTTTTACCGTGTCGTATAATCTGTCTGCTCCCTTTTACGTTAGAAGTGATAACCGGTATTTCACAGGCCATCGCCTGCAGTATAGTTCCGCAGAGACCTTCGTAGAGGGAGGTTAATACAAATAGATCCAGTGTTTTCATAAAACCGAATATGTTTTCAATAAACCCGGCCAGTTTGATATATTCTTCGGCATTGTTCTCCCGGATTAATTTTTCAAGTTCCGGTCTGAGCTCACCCTCACCTGCAATAACAAACTGTGCTTGTGGGTGATCGGGGTGAACCCGGAGGGCTGCCTTTATAAATGTTTCCTGGTCTTTCTGGGGGCTTAAAGCACCCACGTTCCCTATAATTGGCTTTTCGGGATCCAGGCCGAGTTCCTTGATTATGCTGTGGTCCGGTTCTGTTGCTTCTATTTTTTCTAAATTTATTCCGCTGGGAATAAATGTTATTTTCTCTTCGGGCAGTCCGCACTGGGCAAGGGTTTCTTTTACTGTTTTTGAATTTGCGATGTGATGTTCGGCGGAAAAATATTTCTTTTTGCTTATGAAATTCTTTGCCACCGGGGTTTCCAGCCGGCGGGTTTCAATAAACGGGGGAAGTTTAAAGAATATCGAAGCCAGCCATGCGATTCCCAGGGCATGAGAACTGTGAGCATGGATCAGGTTAAAATTATAATTTTTATGCAAGCGGTAAATTTTCCAGGCGGCTGTTATATCCCATTCGCCGCGCAGTGGATGAGTGTGTATGCGTGATGAGGAGATGGGGCGCCGAGGTGATGAGGTCAAGGGGGATTCCGGCGGGGCCAGCAGATGATTTTCCAGCTTTCCTTCCGGGAAATGAGTCAGCAGGTTATTAATTTGCGCCTGCCCCCCGCGCCATTCTCTGCCGGTGTCGATGTG
>CAYTSZ010000198.1:0-3744 GCA_964440635.1 uncultured bacterium | reverse complement strand
CGGGGCCGATGTTGAATATAACAGGAAAGATAAATATGCCTATTTATATTATTTTAATTCAAAAAGGCAACCGCTGGTTATAGAAGACGGAGAAGAAGTGCGTTCCGGGGAAGAGGAAGATCTCTGGAAAATACGTTCCCGGGTTAATTATAATTTTGACGACAGCAAGTGGAAATTACATGGTGAAGCGAACTGGGCCGATTATTCTCGATTTAATAAGGAGTTTGACCGGGATCTTTCTTCCCGTAGTGAAAGTGATAGGAAATTCAGCGGTTCTCTTATCAGAAGCGGTGATAATTCTTTTTTCAGACTGGATGCCGAAAGACGCGACCAGGTCAATGACAGTGGAGTTTTTGAACGCCATTCGTCCCGTATGCCTCGTATCCGATATCAACTGTTTCCTGTTAATGTGGGCTGGCTGGGTAGGGGAGTGTATTATCGATTGGACAGCATGGCACAAAGAGAGTATGATTTACAGAAAGATTTACGGTTGTGGGAGTTTTATCTGAATAATTCACTGATAAAATCTTTTTCCTGGACAAGGTGGCTGGGACAGTCATTTCGATTAGGATACAGACAAAATTACAACGAACAACAACAGGACAAAGCCACTGATGAGACGGAGTATGAATCGCTGGGAGTCGGTGAATTGCGAGTTCAGAATACTCTGCGAGTTTTCCCGGGACTCAGCATGGACCTGATATATAATCTTGAGCAGAGAGTTAATAGAAAAGATGAAGTTAAGTTTGAACTTGGTGGCAATGATTATGGGGTTGAGAAATACGGCCGCGAAGAACATAATATTGATCTGGGAATCAGGTATGAGAGGGATGATGCTTACTTTTTCCTCCGCGGGGGATATGATTTGCGCAGTTCCGATACATTCGATATCAAAACAGACAGCAGGATTTATTCTCCCCGGCTAAATTTTAATTTTCCTGTAACTGACTTCTGGAACTGGAGGCAGTTTGTAAGCTATGATGTTCAGGAGGATAAGATAAGGCAGATAAATACCAATTGGGATTTTTCATTAAACCGCCGCCTGGGAACCACGTTTGGTTGGGATTATAATCGTCGTCCCGGTGATGATTTTTCTAAATTAAAGAATCAATTGAACTGGGAGTCCAAAAACGAACAGTGGCGCTTTCAGTCTGATATTGTCTATGATTTAAAGTTGGATGAGTTAGAAGAAACCCGTTTTATGGTCTACCGGCGCTTGCATTGCTGGGAAATGAGGGTATTATATCGAGAAATACTGGACCGGGACCGGCAGATATGGATCACCTTTAATCTAACTGATTATCCTTCCCGGGCTCTTGGTTTTGAACGGGATATAGATGCCGGGGGTTATGATTTAAAAGAGGGCAACTGGCAGGAGATTGCTGAATAAATCGGGTGTGGTTTTTGAAATAACCGTTATAATCCTTGAGGTTTCTTTTTTGTGGGGTAAAATAAAAATATGAACTGTGCTTATTGGAATAAATTAATGTTAGGTAGGGATCAGAAATGCTATTTGGTAAACGCGAATCTAAAGTTCAGGATCTGATTCAGGAGCATATGTGTGCGGTCAAGTCCTGTCTGGAAGTTTTTGAAGACATGGTGTTTAAATATCTGGATGACGATGATGGATTTGTGGATAGTTCTTTCAAGGTTCATGAAAAGGAACATGAGGCCGACGAAATACGCAGACGTATTGAAGCAAAAATTTATGAAGGAGCTTTTATGCCTCTTTACCGGGGGGATTACATTACCCTGGTTGAGTTAGTGGACAAAGTGGCAAACCGTGCGGAAACTATCAGCGATTTTCTTGCCCAGCAGAAACCATATGTCCCTGAGGAACAGAAGGAGCAATTTCGTAATTTGACAAAAAAGGTTCTGGAATGTTTTAAACCTCTTGAAAAAATAGTGGAGGCCCTGAACGAGGACTGGGAGGAAGCAAGCCGGTTGGCCCGCGAAGTTGAAGAAATGGAACAGCAGGTTGATCGGATAGAATGGGACATAATTGAAGACCTTTTTGAGAAACAGGACTGCGATCTGGGAGAAAAACTGCAATTGCGGGATCTGGTTCAACTTACTGCTTCAGTCTCCGATAGGATGGAAGATGTTTCGGATCGTATAGATATAATGCTGGTAAAAAGACAGCTTTAGATTTAGTTTTTAATTCTATCAGTGTCCTTTGTGTTCCACGTAGAGTAAAAGTCCCCCACCGCAAATTCCATAAATTATATTTGGTAACCACATGGCGATAGCGGGTGGTAGCCAGCCGTTTATGGCCAGAGGCTCGCTGCTGGTAAGCAAAAGATAATATAAAACGATAACCCCAAGGCTAAGAACGAAATCTAGAGATTTTCCTATTTTGCTGGTCACCATGCCCAGTGGTGCACCAAAAAGAACAAGAAACAGGGTGGCAAAAGGTAAGGCCAGTTCATGGTGAAACTCTATACTCTTCTCTCTTACATTGTGGGCTAATTTTTGCAGGCGTTTTTGGGACTTTTTTGTCGATTTTTTATCCGATATTTTGTTTTTATAACTAATATAGCCGGCCCTGGCCTCGCTGAGTTTGGAATAGAGTGTGGAAAGGGGAGGTGTTTTCTTCGGAGTCTTATTCATGTTTGCAGAGAAAGAGTTAAATTTAATTTGCACTGTCTGGGCCTGAAAACGTATTTGACGGTACTGGTCGTTTTTATGCAGTTGGTGCATGGTGCCATCTTCAAGGTGAAGTCGATAGGTTATAGGATTAATCTTTTCCCATCGCCCTTTCCGGGCATAAATTGTCAGCGGCGAATTCGGATCGGAGTTATCCTCCAGAAAAACATCCTCCATTTCGTTGCCCCGCACATTTTCCGCAAAAATTGTATAGGCGCCTATATTCAAGTGGCGGCCGGGGACCATAAGTCGGGGTGGCTCGGGAATTTCCAGCTCCAGTAAAATATTTTCCTGATATCTTGAAAGAGGGGGTAGACCGTATTCCCGCAGACCCAGCAAACAGCCGGTCAGAACAACAGCGGCAATCAGCGGTGGAGTGATAAAGGAATGCAGGGAATAGCCCGAAGCCCGCAACACGGTCAACTCAAGATCTCCGGCTAGCCTGCCAAAAACCATTAATGTGGCCAGCAAGACAGCCATCGGTATTGTGAAGAAAAAAGTGGTGGGTATGCCCGATGCTACAAAGCCGGCCACCTGCTTGAGGGCGAATCCTTTGTTGATTATTAGATCGGCAAGATCAAACAACTGATGTGAAAGAAGGATACCCGTAAAAAGAAGCAATCCCAGAAAAAAGGGCAACGAAAGTTCTTTTAAGATATAGCGGGTAACAAGTTTCATTCTTTAAAAAACCTCTTTTGTTTTCCGGTTGAATTTTATGACTGATGCAGTGTATTTTAATTGATTATATCTTTTGTAGGTATGTTTTGTCAGTTTTGAATCCCAACAGCCTCTGTAGGGATAATAATTATTTTGAACCTTCCAGCACTCAATAGGGAACAGTCAGTGAGAACTTTGTGATTTGTTCAGTAACTCCCCGATTGAGTGCTGGACGGTAATGACGGAGTCGTTGTAAGATTCTGATACCTAAATTGAGCGATTCTGAGCATGAGGATGTCTCACATCTTGTTTTCTCATTCTCGACAGCTTCCGGCTGTCTGCGAGGTATACAGCCATTGGCGCACCTCCTGTGCGCCAGCCCATGACTGTATAAATCCGAAAACAAGACATGACACATCCTCACCCAATGGGTGGAGAGGA
>CAYTSZ010000197.1:0-3758 GCA_964440635.1 uncultured bacterium | reverse complement strand
ATACAGAATACCGTCAGAGAGCCATGGTGTCTCCTCTCCACCCGTTGGGTGAGGAAGTGATACATCCTCAATCTCAGAACCGCGTAGCTTAGGTTGTAGTAAAATTGTCTGATTTAAATGGAGTTGAGCTTAACTTATGCTTTATGTTGTTGCTACACCGCTGGGAAATATGAAAGATATTACCGACCGGGCCCGGGAAGTGCTGGCAGAGGCGGATGAATGGGTTGTGGAGGACAGTCGCCGGGCGGGGAAACTTCGCGATCTGCTTGGTCTGCCGAAAAAAACACTTAACAGTTATTATGATGAAGTTGAGGAGATGAGGGTTGAACCGCTTGTTGATAAATTAAAACGCGGACTTGATCTGGCTCTGGTTTCCGACGCCGGAACACCTGCGGTTTCCGATCCCGGTTATCTTTTGATAAAAAGAGCTCACGAGGAAGACATCCAGGTGCGTCCGGTTCCAGGACCCTGTGCCCCGGTGAGTGCTTTGAGTGTTAGCGGTTTTCCTTCGGATCAGTTCCTGTTTGTAGGTTTTTTGCCCCGGAAATCCAAAGCTCTGCGCGATAAATTGCTGGAGGTTAAATTTTTTCAGGGGACAGTTATCTGTTTTGAGGCTCCACAGCGTATTTTGGAAACTCTGCGGAAAATCAGAAGTTTTCTCGGTGAACGCGAACTTTTCATAGCCCGGGAGATGACTAAAAAGTTCGAAGAGTATCGTTCTGCTCCTTGTTCACAGTTGATAGAATATTTTACTGAAAACAAACCCCAGGGAGAGTTTACCCTTTTAATTCATCCCGCTTCCGAAAAGAAAATCGATCCTGAGGATTATCTGCGTGAACTGCTGGAGAAAGGACTGCGCCTGAGCGATGCGGCTAAAGCAGCCGCTTCTTTTTCTCCATTGCCCAAAAGTGAACTGTATAAAAAAGGGCTTGAAATTCAGGAGGAGTTAGAAAATGCCTGAAAAATTACCAGACTGGCAGCGCCGCCAGTTAATAGAAAAAATAAAACAGGGCGGGGTGTTCATATATCCGACTGATACCGGCTACGGGCTTGGTTGTTCAATTTATAATGCCGTAGCAATAAAAACTGTATTTAAAATAAAAAATCGGTCACCGGAAAAAACGGTCCCGGTTTTAGCCCGGAAGCAGCAGGTAAAAGAATTGACCGGCCTGACGGAAGCGGAGAAAAAAGCAATGGAAAGATTCTGGCCGGGAGCTTTGACCCTGGTGATGAAAGCCCGCCATCCCGGACAATTGGATTCTCATATCGTAAGAGAAGGAACCGTGGCCCTGCGTGAACCGGATTTAAAAGAATTACTTGATCTGCTCGCAAAGACCGGGCCCATAGTTGGGACCAGTGCCAACATAGCCGGTGAGCCTATGCCCCGCCGGCTTGAAGATGTTCATCCGCAGCTCCTGCGAGAAGTTGATTTTGTTCTTGGCGATACCCGGGGAGAGGGGACATCATCTACTGTGGCCGCCTGGAACGATGGTGCGAAAGAGTGGCGTATTTGCCGTGAAGGACCAATATCAAAGAAACAACTCAATGCTTTAACCGGAGGTTAAAAAATGAAGGTAGTATTTGTCTGTACCGGAAACACCTGCCGCAGTCCCATGGCAGAATATATTTTACGGGATAAACTAAAAAAACGTAATGTAGAGGGAGTCAAGGTCACCTCGGCCGGGGTGGCAGCATCCAGCGGTCGCCCGATGACGGAAAACAGCCGGGTTGTACTCAAAGAAAATAACTGTGGTGATCCCGCGGCCCATCGCTCAAAAAATATAGGAGAGCTTGATCTGAAAGAAGGAGATTTAATTCTTGCAATGACCTCGACCCATCTGGCTGGCCTGCCCCCTTATTTTGAGAACCAGGGGGTGGAAAGTGCACTTCTTAAAGAATATGTCGGCGAATCGGGTGAATTCCCGGATCCTTTCGGCGGTAATCTGGCTCGTTATCGCCGTCTTTATGAAGAGCTTGAGCCGGTAATAGAAAAACTTGTGGAAAAGATTGAGTCAGAGCAGAATTAAGATTGTTTGTCGCTGGTAGGTATGCGGGGATAAAATTGTTTCGTTTCCTAATTTTGCAGATATAATTATAGAAACAGATAACAAAATTATGAATGGAGCGAATATACTTGAATTTTATAATTGGATCCGATCATGCAGGTTACGAGCATAAGGAACTGTTAAAAAAGTTTATTGTTGAAAAAGGGTATGAAGTAACCGATGTTGGCTGTTCTTCTCCCGAACCCTGTGATTATCCTGAATATGCCCACCGTGTGGCAGAAAATATAAAAAAGAATCGGGATGCCCGGGGTATTTTAATCTGCGGTTCCGGGATAGGAGTATCCATCGTGGCAAACAGATATACCGGAGTCCGAGCGGCGCTCTGTATTAACGAAGATATGGCGACCAGTGCCCGGGCCCATAACGATGCCAACTGCCTGGTTCTGGGGGCCCGGCTTACCGATATAGAAGAAACTAAAAAAATAGTTGATGTATTTCTTGAAACAGATTTTCACAATGGCCGTCATCAGCGCAGAATTAAGAAAATCGACGAACCGCCCCTGCGGGTTATAGGACATCCGCTGGTTCAGACCAAGCTGACTTTGCTTAGAGATAAAAAAACAACCAAAAAGAAATTCCGGGAGTTAATTTCCGAACTTACCGGTCTCATGTTTTATGAGGTAACCGGAGACTGTCCGACGAGGGATATTACTGTAGAAACACCGATTGCAGAAGCGGGCGGGAAGGAGATAATTCAGAATATTTTATTGATTCCCATCATGCGCGCCGGGCTGGGAATGGTTGACCCCATCCTCCAGTTGGTTCCGACCGCCCGGGTTGGCCATGTAGGACTCTACCGGGACGAAGAGACACTTGAACCTGTGGAATATTATTTGAAATTACCGGAAACTCTCGAGCACCCCACCGTTACTTTACTTGATCCCATGCTGGCTACAGGTGGTTCGGCTTCTAAAGCTATCAGTTTGATAAAAGAAAAAGGGTTCACAGAAAGTATTCGTTTTCTCTGTCTCGTTGCCTCACCGGAAGGGATAAAAAAGATTCATTCCGATCATCCCGACGTTTCCATTTATACGGCTGCCATCGATAGAAAGCTGGATAAAAACGGCTATATAGTTCCCGGCCTCGGTGATGCCGGTGACCGGTTGTTCGGGACGATTTAAAAGACAGTTTTTTATCGGGAAGTGAAACTTTGAAACCGGAATACTTAGTAGAAACCCCCTCCAAACTTAATCTGGGTTTGCGGATTTTAGAACAGCGCGCCGATGGATTCCATAACATCCAGTCAGTTTTCCAGACCGTGGATCTTTGTGATCGTATTTTTGCCGGCAAGCTTAACGAAAAAAATACAGATCAACTTGAGGTTAGTGGCCCGGTAGAAGTTCCCGCTGATTCGAGCAATCTTGTCTTGAAAACCCTGGAGGCCCTGCGGCGGGAGGGAATTAAACTGCCTCCTCTGGAGATCAAACTGGAAAAAAAAGTTCCCACCGGAGCTGGCCTGGGCGGGGGAAGTGCCAACGCGGCGGGAATGATTCATCTTGCCGCCCGTATAAATCCTGAACTGGATCTGTATTCCGAAAATATTTTAGATATGGCTGCTGGCCTGGGAGCGGATGTGCCGTTTTTTCTTTATGGTGGCACCATGCTCGTTCGGGGGATAGGAGAGTTCCTTACCCCGCTGCCCGAGCAGCAGGGATTGGCTTTGATTGCCGTGCCGGATTACAATATCTCTAC
>CAYTSZ010000196.1:0-3788 GCA_964440635.1 uncultured bacterium | reverse complement strand
ATCCTTGTGTTCGCAGCATTAGCACATCCGTGTGCGTCAGGGGCCGGAATGACATTAAAGTCAAACAACCCTCTGGATTCCGGCTCGGAGGCCGGAATGACGGGCTTTGGTACTGGATTCCGGCTCGCACTGTTCTTACACATCCTTGTGTTCGCAGCATTAGCACATCCGTGTGTAATGGGTCCTCATTAACTTTTTGTGGATGAATTGTAATCCGGTATGAATTAAAGGAGAATAACTGTGCCTGCAGGCTTTAAGGGGCTTCGCCCCTTAACAACCCCGGGTATCGTTTTTGTTTTTTCGGAAATTTTTAACTCCGGGTTTTGTGCTTTGAGGTATATTTATGGCGGAGGGGGTGGGATTTGAACCCACGATACCCGTTTGGGGGTATGCTCCCTTAGCAGGGGAGTGCCTTAAGCCGGACTCGGCCACCCCTCCGTTCCATTATTTATTGTGAATTATTCTACCAGAAATTAGCCGGAAATAAAACAATCAGCTCTGTTCTTTTTGTCCGCGAGGGTCTATTCGGGTAAAAATCCCTGCCATTTCTCAGCCAGATCCAGTTCTTCGAGCATCTGTTTGAGTTCTTCCCGGGTAACCGCAGTCAGTGGGATACCCTCTTTACTTCTTTTTTGCCGGGCCAGGTATTCCTTCTCCCCGGCGGTGTATATCCGATCTTCACCGGGGGCTTTACGCGAATTCCTGAGCTTGCGCAGAATCTCACCGGTTGTTTTTTTGACCTCTTCGATGGACTGGAAAAAAGAAACATCTATTGCTATGAAGAAATGACCGAGGTTCTGTTTCACCCTTTTACCGTCTTTAACATCCGAAAGAGCTTTCAAGAAATTAGCCCCGGATAAGGCGGCAGAAAGAATTTCCACGGTGGCCGCATAACCATAACCTTTGTGTCCTCCGCCTTCTTCACCTATTCCTCCAAGCGGAGCCAGGGCTGCCTTCCCCTCCACGAGATCTTTCAAAATCTGGGCCGGGTCTGTTTTTGCTTCCCCGTCTTCCCCGATCACCCAGCCCTCGGGTAATTCTTTATCCAGCCGGTCGTAGGTTTCCACTTTACCCCGTTGAACCAGCGAAGTGGCACAATCAATCAAAAACGGAAACTCCTCGTCGCTGGGAATTCCGAAAGTAAGGGGATTGGTTCCCATCATGTTTTCAACTCCAAAAGTCGGTGCCACTGCAGGGCGGGCGTTTGTTCCGGTTATCCCGATCATATCCTGGTTGGTGGCCATCTGGGAGTAATATCCGGCAATACCAAAATGTGTTGAGTTTCTTACGGTCACCATCCCCAGGCCAAATTTTTTCGCTTTATCTATCGCGGTCTGCATCGCCCGGCTGGCTATTACCATTCCCATTCCATGACCACCATCAAACACAGCCATCGCTCCGCGATCACGGATTGTTTCCAGATTTGTTTCCGGATACTGAATACCATCCTTTATGCTGTCAAAATATTTTTGCTTGAGCCGGGCCACACCGTGGGAATCAATCCCTTTTAAATCGGACTCAATTAAAACCTCGGCACATGTGCGGGCCTCATCGGATTTTACTCCCAGACCCTCAAAAACATCCCGCATCAGTTCTTCAAGTTTATCCGCATCAACACGATAAAAATTATCAGCCATTTCATTACGAGCCAGCCGCCAGAGCTCTAACCTCCTTTTGGTATTTTAATTACGATTCTTGGCGTATCATTTCCTTCGAGGCGGCCCTGTATTGTAATACTATTTCACTATTTCAATCAACTATGAAGCCGGCAAATACCTGTCAAACCTTTCAAAACACTGCAAATATAATATATGACTATCCAGTTATTTGTCTCTACGCGCCAGCAGAGAGGTTTAAATACTGTATGGTACCAGATTTAGCTTGAATAGAAGCATTAATTATGGTGTAATATCAAGCTTCATCGATTTAAGGTTTAATAATTTTACGAGTAACAATAAAATACAAACAGGGAGATAATGACATATGACTTTTCAAGAATCTGATTTTCCAGATCTGTTAAAACGTATCGAACAGATCATTGAAAGCACCGCCGATTCGACGGTTGCTATCGAATTGATTCAGGAGATTTTGCGCACCTACAAACAGGTCCCCGTATACCCGGGAATAGTAAAGCTGGTTTCTTTTGGGATGGTCGAAGATATAGAACCCGACAAAATTGAAAAAGGTGACCTGATCACATTAAATAATGAGAAAAAAACAATAACCGGACATGTGAAAAGTAACGATAACGGCAAACTGGTTCTGGCCGCCACCACTGAAGCAGTCAAAGAAACTGAGCTGGAAGTGGATGCCGACAGTTATTCCGAATGTAAAAAAATTAAACCGGACGCACTTAAAAGAGAATGGCCGGAATTATATTTTGGGGAGGAATCCCAATGAGCAATCAGATAGAATTAACTGACGGAGAGATTTATCTTATGGAAGGACCTGTGAATATCAAGGTTCAGACCGGTGAAGTAGAAGTTGTGGGAGCCCGCATACCCGCCGGGGAATCGATGGAAATCCCCCGCGGTAAAACGATTCCCGTTGAAGCGCTGTCCGATACAGAACTAACCACCGAAGGATCACAGGACAGAGAACCCGAGCTACTGGGCAAACGCAGTATTCCCCAGAGCTGGGACGAGCTTGTTGGCGAGATGGAAGCCAACCGGCCCAGTTGTGTTTTGGTTTTTGGTGAAATGGACACCGGAAAAACTTTCTTTTCCACTTACCTTACCAACCGGCTTCTCGGAACTTTTGACGGAGTTGCCGTGATGGACTGTGACCTCGGACAGAGTGATATTGGTCCGCCGGGAACTGTGGGTTTGACTATCTTTAATGAACCCACGGTCGCACTGGATACCGTCGACGTCGACGAAATGGCTTTCGTTGGCGCTCACTCACCGGGACTGCACATGGTACCGTTCTTGAGCGGTATCCGCCGTCTGGCCGATAGAGCACTGGAGGAAGCCGAAATAGTTATTGTGGACACTACCGGCTGGGTCCAGGGCGATGGAGGTAGAACAGTAAAACAGGGTAAAATCGATATGCTGGATCCCGATAAAATTGTTCTCCTGCAAAAAGAAGAAGAACTGGAACATCTTGTCCACACAGTATCCCCGGAGCGGGTTAAACGGGTCAAAGTTTCTGATAAAGTAACTCCCACTCCCCCCTCCGAAAGAAAAGGTTTGCGAGAGCGCAGCATGACAGGCTACATGAAAAATAATTCGCTCAAAACCCTTGACCTTAATGAATTTGGGCTGGAAAGAACTTACTTCGGCAGCGGTCAGGTACTTGACCTGGAAATACCCGGTATTCTCCACGCGGAAAAACTATCCGCCTGGGAAGGAATACTGGTAGTGGCCGATGAAGAACTCAGCAGCGAAGCCAGGGAAACCCTGGCCGATTACGGTCAGATAAGACTCGTCCAACCGGGTTGCGAGAAAGGCGTACTAATTGGATTCACCACCGAGCATGATGTCTGCATCGGACTTGGCGTAATTGAATCCATAGATTACAAGAACAAAGTCCTGAAAGTTCATACCCCCGTCGAAAATCCGACCGATGCTTACCGGATTCAATTCGGATCCCTGCGCTGTAAACCAGACGGTTCCGAAAACGGATTCATAGAACCCGGAATGCTCTAAACCAAACATAACTGCCGCCAGATAAAGAAAAATATTCTCTCCGGGTCTCAAGCAAGGCCCGGAGAGATGGCAGATTATTAACTATGACCTAAGTTGAGCGATTCTTGATCGAAAACACCATATCTCTCTAACTCATTCTCG
>CAYTSZ010000195.1:0-3808 GCA_964440635.1 uncultured bacterium | reverse complement strand
CTCTGCATTTAATGCAGAAAAATATCGTATGCCGTCTTCTGCATGAAAAAAATCAGAATTTAACGCCCGGTCAATTACAGCGGCATCAACTTTGGCCACAGCAAGGATGGTGCGCAAGTCACGCAACAATTTTCTGGATGCTTGCGATGAAAATGTTCCGGTTAAAAGATAGTGTAGAATTGGAAAAGTAAGAGCACAGACCACTCCCCGGTCATCACCGTTTTCAATTCGTTCGAGAACAGCCGCTGAATCTTCAGCGAAGGGCTGACGGTCCTTCAGGACATCCAAAATTACGTTTACATCAAGGAAAAGTTTCACGAATATTTCTTGCGGAGGTGATCTTTATAATCTTCCCTATCGCCGGACTTGATGCAGCCACGCAATTGAGCAACCAGAGGGGTATTATCCGAAGGAACAGGTTGTTCGGTAAGGTTGCGAAAATAACGTTCAGTCATTTTCGATACACTATCTCCCTTTTCACCGGCGAGACGTTTCGCTTTCCTTATAACTTCGGCTTCCATACGCAGTGTGAGTTTTTTTTGCACCATTTAAAATCACTCCTTTGACGTATATTCTTAATAAAAATATACGTCACCCTAATATAAAAATCAAGGCCAAATTTTTAGTTTTTGGATACATACTGCAGGTGGAAGCATTATTTCAGGTGTGCCGGGAGCGCAGGTAGAGAATGTCGTAGGTGGCGCGGACCGTTTGGTTGGATTTGTATTTCCGGTCGTAGAGCTGGCTTACCTGTTTTAGTTCTCCAGAGCTGAGTGGGGCCAGCGCGGCGGCCGGGCCGGCTGTTACTCCCTGTCGGTTTAAAGCGCGCAGCAGTTTGCTTCCCGATTCATACTGCTGGATGGTCGCTTCCCTCTTAGTTTCCAGAATATCAAAACCGGTCCGCTGTAAAGCGGAGATAACAAAGTCCATATCCGGCAGCGAAGGGTACGAAAACTTCTCAGGGGCCACCTGGCGGCGGATACTGTGGAGCTCTTTTAAAGTATCCTCAAGCATAACGTTGATAATCAACTCGCCGCCGGCAACTAACTGCTCGTCCATATTTTCAAGAAACTTTTTCAAAGGTTGAACCCAGTGCACGGCGGCGCTGCCGGTGATAAGATCAAATTTTTCAGCGAACCGAACCTCAGCAGCATCGCCGACCCGCCAGTTTATTCTGCCGGATTCTAATTTTTGTCTGGCCCCGGCGACCATTTTCGGAGAAATATCAACTGCGGTTATCTCTGCGGAGGAAAAACGTTCGGCAAGCATTTCTGTGTAGATCCCGGTCCCGCAGCCAATTTCCAGGAGAGATCTGTAATCTTTACCGGCGGGAATAAAATCAAGCAGGCGACCGGCGGCTCGTCTCTGCAGTTCACTGTGGTAATCATAACTGTCTGCGGCGGCGGAAAATTTGCTGGCCAGAATATTTTCTTTCAGATCAACCATTTTTTTCACATCAGTTTCCAAAATTGTAATAGTTCGATTATCCCATCAAAAACGATATATATTATAACAGGAAATTAATCCTATCTGAATATCTGACGCGACGGGAATACTGTTCCATTAAATTCCTGTGAATGATGAGGTTTTGCTGTATAATATACAAAAACTCTTCAAGGGGCTTTTATGAAAAAATTAGACCGTGAGCTGGGTTTATTCTCAGTTTTTGCCATAAGTTGCGGGGCGATGCTCGGCCCCGGTTTATTTGTCCTTCCCGGACTTGCTTATCTCCTGGGCGGACCGGCGACAATTCTGGCCTATACGGTGGCCGGATTGCTGGCTATCCCGGGCGCTCTGAGTATATCGGAGATGGCCACCGCTCTTCCGGAATCCGGCGGGCCATACTTATTTCTTGATCGATCCCTTGGCCCTATTGCCGGCACACTGACCGGGCTTGGAACCTGGGTTTCCCTTATTTTCAAAAGCGCTTTTTCCCTCATCGGACTTGGTGCCTACCTGATGTTCTTTTCTGGCCTTTCTCCCGACTATGCAAAAACAGTTGCCCTGTTAATAGGTCTGTTTTTAATTCTTATTAACACAATGGGTGGAAAAAAAGCAGGGCAGGTCCAGTCCATACTGGTTATTGTCACCATATTTGTACTGATAGATTTTATAGGCTGGGGCGGAATAGAGGTTAATTCCGGACAATTTCATCCATTCTTTGAGAAAGGATTACTGGGCTTCCTTGGGGCCACGGCTTTCGTATTTGTTTCTTACGCGGGTATAACAAAAGTGGTCAGTGTGGCCGAAGAAATAAAAGATCCGGACAGAAATATACCCTGGGGAATAATGCTTTCCTTAATCGTCACCATCCTGCTCTACACCCTGGTTGCCTACGTGGTGGTTGGAGTGGTGCCCCCCGAACAACTGGGTATGGGCAAAGACAAACTCATGCCCCTCGTGCAGGCCGGACGGGAGATCGGTGGATACTGGGGCATGGAGATAATGTCCGGGGTGGCCGTTCTGGCTCTGGCCTCCATGGCCAACGCGGGTCTTATGGCCGCTTCCCGCTTTCCTCTCCCGATGTCCAGGGATAAGATACTTCCACCGGCTTTTTCTAAAATAAACCGCCGTTTTTCCACGCCTCTTACTTCAATTCTTTTCACCGGTGGTTTGCTGCTCTGTTTTATATATTTTCTTCCAGTGAAAAGTCTGGCCAAACTGGCCAGTGCTTTTTTATTACTGGTTTTCGCCATGGTCAATCTGGCCCTGATCATTTTTCGAGAGAGTGAAATCGAATGGTATAAACCAAGTTTCAATACTCCGGGCTATCCATTTTTACAGATTTTTGGTTTTTTATCATGTTTTTCTCTTATATTTTTTATGGGCTGGTTCCCCGTGCTGGGGGCACTGGTTTTAATAGCGATATGTTTTACCTGGTATTTTATATATGCTCGCAACCAGACGGATCGTATTGGAGCATTCTTTAGAAAACCGATGGCAGATGAACAGGAAATACAGCTTTTTCAAAATGCTCGCTCCACCAGCAAAACAAAGAAAGAATCGGTTATTGTCCCCTTCTTCGGGCTTGAGGACGCGGATATGCTCCAGGTTGAAAATCGTATCCGGCTGGCCGGTTCGCTCTGCGAGGATGGCGAAAGGCTGGATGTTGTTGATTTTATAGAAGTTCCGGAGCAGGCCTTCCTCTCCAGTTATGAGGCCGGCCAGGAAGCCTACTCTGCACTGGAACAGAGGGTAACACTGCTAAGGTCCGAGATTAATAACGAAATGCATCTGGATCAGGTCGTCACTCACCATTCCCGGGGGGCCCTCCTTAATTACGCAGAAGAGGAGAAACCACACTGGGTGGTTTTTGACTGGCAGAAGCCTTCTCCCTGGAGAATACTGGTTGGAGGAAAAAGATGGTGGCTGGAGGATTTTCCCTGTGACATTCTTTTTTACAAAGACAGGGGCAAACTGGAACTTAATTCGATTGTTGTGCTAACCCAGCCGGGCCCTTATGACGGTGAGGTTGTTTATGCTGCCGATCATATTGCCGGTCAACTGGGAAGTAAAATTACTTTTCTTAATCCCCTGGCCCCGACTAAAAAAGCATTCGAATTTGTTAGCTCTTATCAGGCCGAATTGAAAAGGATGTGCCAGGTGCCGGCCGAATCAGAAATGATTCCAGTAGATGACTGGATTGACGGTGTACTTGAACATCTGCAAGATGCGGACCTACTTTTGATTGGGGGGTTAACCCACGAAACATTCGAAGATTTTAGCGAAAGAAAATATGTTGAAGAAATTATTGAAGAAAGCGAATGTAACGTGGCCCGGGTATTGAGTAACCTGAGGACTCCTCAGT
>CAYTSZ010000194.1:0-3833 GCA_964440635.1 uncultured bacterium | reverse complement strand
ATATGGGACTGTCCGTGGCGGAAATAAGTCACCGTTCCCAGCAGTGGGAAGAAACAGTGGATGAATGCGTGGAGCGAATAAAAGACCTGCTGAATATTCCGGATAATTATCACGTTCTTTTTCTTCAGGGCGGAGCCAGCACTCAGTTTGGCATGATCCCCATGAATCTTGCAGCAGGCCGCGGACCGGTCCAGATAGTTGACACCGGGCGATGGTCCAATAAAAAGATGGCCGAACTTGATATCCAGAACATCCCCTACGAAGTGCTGGGGTCGAGCGAAGATACAAATTACGACAGAGTTCCCGACTGGGACGAAAGTAAATTAAATCCCGATGCTTCCTATTTCCACATCTGCTCCAACGAAACTATCGGTGGTGTTCAGTGGCAAGAATATCCGGACACCGGTGATATACCGCTGGTTGCCGACATGTCCTCCGATATAATGAGCAGACCTATCGACGTTGAAAAATTTGGTTTGATTTACGCCGGAGCTCAGAAAAACATTGGCCCGGCGGGAGCCACACTGGTCATCATCCGGGATGATCTGCTGGATAGAACCCCCGATGATGTCCCCACCATGCTTCGATATGATACTCACGTAAAAAAAGACTCCATGCACAACACTCCGCCGGTTTTTTCCATCTACATGATAAACCTGGTGATGGACTGGCTTCAGCAGCAGGGCGGAGTCGAAGCAATCCAGGAGAAAAACGAAAAAAAAGCTGCGCTTATCTATGACCTGCTAGATAACAGTGATTTTTACGAAGGAGCCGCCCACTCCGACAGCCGGTCGCGGATGAATGTTACTTTCCGGCTCCCCGACGAAGAGCTGGGCAAAAAGTTCGTCAAAAAAGCGGCGGAACGGAATATGCTGGGTCTTAAAGGACACCGATCGGTGGGCGGATGCCGGGCTTCCATCTATAACAGTCTTCCCGTGGAATCAGTGAAAAAGCTGGTTTCTTTCATGGAAGAGTTTGCTGAGAAAAACAGCTAAATGCCCAAACAGGAACCTGATTTTCCTGTCCCCGAAGACCCGGAGGAAAAACGGCAATTTACCAACAGCCTGACGGTAACAATATTAGTGTTCGAGGCCCTTATCGGCCTGGCCGGCCTTGCCGGCGGGGCCTGGGTCGGGGTTTCATGGGGATATTTTCTGACAGTGCGCCCTGCTTATTTATTGCTGGGTACAGGTGCAGGAATTATTATGTTCCTGATTCACCTGGTTCTTATTTTTCCGGGGGGAGAAAAGAACCCGTTCTATCGCTGGATATACAAACCATTTTCTCAGGCTCTTATAAAACCACTGGGTCTACTCGGTTTCGAGGATATCATTCTTATTTCCCTGATCTCAGGTTTTGCAGAAGAGATTATGTTTCGTGGGTTTTTGCAGACAAGATTTAACATCGTAGCTGCGAGCCTTATTTTCGGACTTATTCATATCTGGGGCAAAAAAGCCCTGCCCTATGCCGCCTACGCAGTCGCAATGGGATTTTACCTGGGTGGGTTGTTTCTCTATACAAACAATCTCTGGGTGCCAATACTCGCCCATGCGGTAAACAACTTGCTCGGGCTGGTAATGATCAAATTGGGATACACTCCAAAAATAAGTTCCGACTGAATCCATTATTTATTCTTGGGCTTCATACTTATCAACCAGTTTCAGAACCTTAACCGAAAAATTATCAAAAGCCGTAAAACCATTATAATCAAGAACACGCAGATCATTTTCAGGCTTCAGGGCCCGCGAGATGTCCTCGTATCGATCAGTATAAACTTTTTTTACCTCGGGCAGGGGCACTTCGAATAGAAGATATTTGATTATTCCCATTCGCCCTATCTTCTCCCTTAACCCCTCCGCGCTTGCGGTTTCAAAACTGCTTAAAATTAACAGGGGCGTGTTAGCGGAAAAAATAAAATAAACCTTCATCAACTTTCACCTCTGGGTTGAATATCCTGATACTGGTGGAGGCTCTGGTAAGTGGAAGATTTTTCAATTAGTTCCTCATGGGAACCCCGTGCCTCTATCCTGTGTCTGTTAATTACCACTATCTCGTCTACGTGCTGAACGGTAGCCAGGGTGTGAGAAATGGTGACCATGGTCAAATCCCCCGGAAGATTTTCTATAGCCTCCACAATCGCCTGCTCTGATTCGCTGTCCACATTGGAGGTTGCTTCATCCAGAACAAGAATTTCAGGGTTGCTCACTATGGCTCTGGCCAGGGTAATACGCTGTTTTTCTCCCCCCGACAGTCTGATCCCCCGTTCCCCAAGTTTAGTTTCAAAACCCTGCGGGAGGCAGGAAATAAATTCCAGAGCCTCCGCCTGTTCAGCAGCCCGGCGAATATCCTCGTCGGGAACAAAATCACGGCCGTAAGCAATATTTTCAGCCACGGTAGCATCAAACAAAACAGGATCCTGAGTTACAAGACCAAAAATCCTGCGCAGTGAAAACAGGTCATATTCCGGCAGTGGCGAACCATCCAGCTTGATCTTGCCGGATGTGGGATCGTAAAATCTCATCAGCAAATCAATAAACGTTGATTTACCAGAACCGCTCGGGCCAACAAGCGCAAGTCGGGCTCCTTTCTTGATTTCAAGATTAATGGAGTCCAGGGCGGGAGTGGCACTGTCCGGATAATAATAACTGACATCCTCAAACTTTATTTTATCTTTAAACTCCGGTTTTTTATCTCCGGAGGAGAGTCTGGAATATAAAACCCGGGTTTCTGAAAAAATCTGATCAATGCGCTCGGCCGCCCCCCGCGCCGCCTGCAGTTCGGTATACATCCCGGCCGCTTTTCTGAGCGGTTTATAGGCCCAGAAAAGCGAAGCAACAAATACAATCAGTCCCTGGGGTTCAAGCAGTTCCCAGCGAAAAACAAGCAGACCGCCAACATAGAAAACAGCCACACCCACAGTATAGATCATGGCGTGTAGAATTGTTTTCATTATTTTGTTAGCAACAATTTTACGTCGTAGTTTTCGGAAGAACTGTTGGTTTATTTTATTAAAAAAATCTTTTTCCTCGGTTTCAGCACAAAGCGCTTTCACCAGCTTAACCCCCGAAAATCTCTCCTGCATGAGACTGAGGATGTCTCCCAGGACGTCCTGGGACTGCCTGCTATATCTTTTTACGCGTTTACCTATTGTAATTACAATATAAGCACACAGTGGCACCACAATAAATGCCGGGGCTAAAATTGGCGCCGCATAAACAGCAACCGCCAGCACAAATATAATTTCCAGTGGAGCCTGGACAAGATCGCGAATCGAACTGTTAATCGACCCTCTCACCTGGCCAATGTCAGCCGAAACACGACTGAGCAAGTCACCGACATTCCTGGTTTCAAAAAAAGTCAACGATCGATCGATTATGTTTTTATAAAGATCAGCACGTATATCCCTCGTTACAGACTGAGCCAGTATTTTAATGGTCAACTTACTTACCAACTCCGCAATTACCTCCACAATTAACACCAGAATAGTCAACAATAAAACCGCCTGCAAAATCTGAAGTGGTGTCCCTTCCATCACGGTCACCATCCCGCCACCAAGTTCCGTCAGCGGTATTTTAGGTATTTCCATAGTCAAACGGCTGCCTATATTTCCCTCGAATATTTCGCGGGCTACCTCATGGATTAAAAACATTAAACTACCGTGTGATAGTCCATAAGCAACCATTCCAACAAACCCGACTGCCAGCCAGTACCAGTAGTGTGAAGCATAACTCCAGAGCCATTTCATAAACTTCCAGGTAGTATCCATAATAAATTCATCTCCGCCTACAAAATTTAGTCTTTTCCATTATTCTATCTGATTATAGTATTTTTTC
>CAYTSZ010000193.1:0-3916 GCA_964440635.1 uncultured bacterium | reverse complement strand
CATCAGAGATAATTTTAACCGGCAGACCCAACCCGCGGGCTTTTTCCATCAGACTGAGTATTTTATCCTCCTCAATGTTTGAAATAGCAATAAACAGACCGGAGGGGTTAAATTCCCCCACCACTCGTTCCAGATCAGCCAGCCGACCCAGGATCGGATAGGAAAAATACTCCTCGTGGTCATCAAGAAATCCAATTACTTTTACCTGACGACCAAATAATTTCTGCAGTTTCGAAGCCACCTCTTCGCCCACTTTTCCCGCGCCGGCTATGATTACTTTAAACTCTTTATCTATAATTTTGGGAGAAAAATAACGGTTGTAAAAATAGCGGTAGCAGCTCATGACGGGCAGACCAACCAGTAAAAACAAACCCAGAGTAAGCCGGCTGGGGTGACCAATAACAATAAATACAGTCGATACTATTGCCAGCAGATAAGAAACCAGGAAATTTTTAATCGTGGAAAAAAAGCTGTCCAGGGCGTCTCGAGGAATTTTGGACATATAATCGCGTCGTAAAAAACTCAGACCGAGAAAGGAAATCAGAAACAACAAACCAAATAATTCGATAATAGTCGGTATATGACTTAATCCGCTAAAGCGGTAGACTCCGACAAGAAAAAAAACCGCACCGAGAAATAAAACATCTAAAACAACTTTTAAACTGTAGTAAAGTTTGGAACCCATTTCAGCCCACCGTCAATTAAATTTTCAACCGTCCAGATCAGAAACTTCTTTCATCTGCCGGGCCGGATTACCGACAACTACAACGCCCGCCGCCACATCGCGGGTAACTACCGCTCCGGCCCCCACAAGAGCGCCGGCGCCAATAGTCACACCCGGTAAGATGGTAGCGTTTGCACCTATCCGAGCACCAGTTTCAAAATGGACCCCTTCAAGGTTGTCTCCGGGGGGATATTTATCGTTTGTAACGCATACCCGCGGGCCGATCCACACTTCTTCCGCCAGAATAGAATACTCGGGAATAAAAACGCCCGTATGCAATCGAGTCCCACTGCCGATCTTCACATGATGCTCAACAACTGAATGGGTACCGATACTTACATTATCGCCAATAAGATTATTTTCACGCAAAAAAGCATGGTGGCCTGTCTGAAAATTATTTCCAATCCGGTTGCCCGCATAGACAACCGTGTGGCTTCTTATCGTCGCCCCGTCACCAATAATTACCCCTTCATTGGCATCAGCATTGCTAATACCCATCAATACATTATCCTGAATCGTCACATCACTGCCCAGCTCTACCGAACCAAGCAGCCGGGCCGAGTCGGCCACATTTGCTTCATCAGCCTGCATTTAAGATCGCCGCCTGTTCGGGGTGATTGGCCGGTATTCCCGCTTCATAATATTCCTCAAGCTCTACCTTCGCCCCCTCCTCAACCGAACGGTCAATTGCTTCAAGAACCGCCACTACATTCAAACCATTAATCCCATCGCTCTTGGGACGATTGCCTTTTTTGATACAGTCAATGAAATGTTCACATTCGACGCGAAGCGGTTCAGAGCCGTCCACTTTCGGAATATAGATGTCCCCGTAACGGTAACTCATCTGAAACTCCGCATACGACTCCGGAGCATCAGAGGTAATTACACCTTTGTCATAAATTTTTACCTTCTCCAGCGGTTCGATGTCATCATAGACCAGCATTTTATCCGAACCCACAATCGTCGTCTTCCTGACCTTGTTGGGATCAAGCCAGCTTAAATGCAGGTAAACAGTTACATCTCCCGGATAATTCAAAGCAACCACGGATACGTCTTCATGTGGCGCGCCGGCGTGGCAGTTTGCCTGAGCAGAAACGCTCACCGGCCGCTCTTCCATAAGAAAATTCATAATCGAGATATCATGGGGGGCCAGATCCCAGATGACATTGATATCCTCCTGGTAAAGTCCAAGATTCAAACGCTGAGCATGAATATAACGGATATCTCCCAGCTCTCCGCTGTCCAGAATCTGCTTGATTCTGTTAACGGTGGGCACATATTCAAATGTATGTCCGACCATTAAAATCCGGTCATTATCTTCAGCCGCGCCGGTCAGTTTTTTTCCGGCCTCAATACTGTCAGCCATCGGTTTTTCAACAAAAAGATGTTTTCCCGCCTCCAGCACCTTCACACCCAGCGGGGCGTGAGTGGAAACCGGTGTGGCCACAACCACAGCCTCTATATCATCGTTTCCAAGTATTTCTTCAAAAGAATCCGTTACATTTATATCGGGATACATCCCGCTTACCTTCTGCCGCTTGACTTCATCAAGATCACACACCGTGTGCAACCGTGCGTCAGACATCTGGTAAAAGTTACGGGCCAGATTGGGGCCCCAGTATCCAAATCCTACTACTGCTACATTTAATTTCTGCATCTAAAATACACTCCTGTTAAAATCATTGAATTTAACAACAATATCCATCCAGAAAATTATCAATCAGGTCACTTATTGTAATAGAACGCTCTTTGAAATTGAAGTCCGTTACTTTTTTAAATTCAATCTTTTCGAGGTCTTTTTCGTCTCTGAGCATCACCAGTCGGCCTTCTTCTTCCAGCAGACTGTCGGCAGCGCCAGGTTCACCCTGAAAAAAAGAATAAGCCGGAAGACCGGCCACCGCCGCTTCACGGGTCATACTGCCGCCGCCACCAATAACAAGATCCGCCCGGCCCAACCATTCACCGGCGCGACAGAGCTTGCTGCCGGCGATCTCCAGTTCTATGTTATCTGCGGCAAAACAATCCGCCCAGTAATCGAGATCACTGTCAACGCGGGGATAAAAATCAACAACCATCTGGCGAGCGGACTGCTCAAATATTTTTTTGAATCCAACCCGAACATCAAACCCGGCTTCTCCATGATAATGAGCATACCGCGCCGGGGGTCGAAAAACAATGTGAATTTTCTCACACCCGGAGTCACACTGCACTTCTTTCAGTTCCTCAGATATATAAAGATCCTCTTTCAGCGCCGCGTAATAGTAAAAGGAATCTTTCTTTAATTTTCCTTTCAAAATTTCCGGAAAATATATCCGGTCCGCAAATAATTTTAACAGGCGCAAACTGACATGCTCGTAGTCGAGAAAAGTCACTGCCGGTATTCCCAGAAAACGGGCTGCTGCGACCTGACTGCGAGAACCGTGCGAAAGGGCAAGAAACGGTTTTTGAGGAAAGTCAAACCGGCTGAGATTCCAGACGCGCCGCAGGATACCAATCGCTTTTTTCCATTTTTGCCGGTGGGGACGGCCGGGACCAACTATCGAAAAATCTAACCCGTAATATTCAGCCAGCTCGACCGTCTGCGCCCGGGGCCGGGCGGTAACCAGAGTTTTCACACCGCGTCTTTCAAACTCTTCGATAAACGGCGCAAAAAAAGGCACATGCGGCGTATTCTCAAGATCAATCCACACGCAGCGGGGGTCTTTACTCACCGGCTTAATCCCTCAAAAACAGCAACTATTCTCCCGGCGGTTTTACCGTCCCACAGTTCTATGACTTCTCCGTTTTTCCACTCGCCGGCCATAATTTTATTTATACATTTTTCTATTTTTTTTCTGTCCCAGCCAACAAGTTCATTTGTTCCACGGCGCACCGTAATCGCCCGCTCGGTTTCTTCACG
Organism: uncultured bacterium; assembly: GCA_964440635.1. Taxonomy (GTDB): domain Bacteria; phylum T1Sed10-126; class T1Sed10-126; order T1Sed10-126; family T1Sed10-126; genus CAYTSZ01. Next base: position 293 of record CAYTSZ010000193.1, on the reverse strand, counting down.
CAGGGTAAGGCAGGGAATCCCCATTACCGTCGTCTCCTGCTGGATGCTGCCCGAATCAGTTAACACCAGCCTGGAATTTTTCATAAGTTTGATAAACTCCCCGTAGTTAAGCGGCGGGGTGAAAATAAACTCTTCCCGCCAGGCATCAAGAAATCCATGTTTCTCAAGACTTTTCTCAGTGCGCGGATGAATCGGAAACACCAGCGGGATTCTCTCGTTAATTTCCTTCAATATCCCATAAGCCCGCTCTATATCCTCCCGGCTGTCCACGTTAGAGGGCCGGTGCAGGGTCA
>CAYTSZ010000192.1:0-3943 GCA_964440635.1 uncultured bacterium | reverse complement strand
CTGCAGCCTTCAATGTAATGAATTTTAGAATCAGGCCGGGCAATCAGAAGGGTATGCTCGAACTGGCCCTGGGAACTTGCGTTCATCCGGAAATAGGCCTGGACCGGAAGATCGACCTTCACTCCTTCTGGCACATACAAAAAACTTCCACCTGACCAGACCGCTCCGTGCAAAGCCGTATACTTGTTATCCTCGGGGGGCACACAGTCAGTCATAAAATACTCTTTGACCAGCTCGGGGTGATCCTGAACCGCCTGATCCATGTTGCAGAAGATCACACCCTTTTTCTGCCATTGTTTCTGCATGTTCTGATAAACCTGCTCGGATTCAAACTGTCCCGAGGCACCGGACAGCGCTTTGCGCTCCGCTTCAGGGATTCCCAGGTTTTCAAAAGTTTCTTTTATATCTTCGGGGACTTCCTCCCAGCTGCGCTGGCTTTTACCTTCCGCCCGGCGGTAGTAAACTATCTGTTCCATATCCAGCCCGGACAGATCCGGACCCCAGTCGGGGAAAGGCATCTGCCGGTAGATTTCAAGCGATTCGAGCCGCCTTTCAAGCATCCAGTCCGGCTCGTTTTTTTCGCCACTTATTGTGCGCACCACCTCTTCGCTGAGACCGGGTGAAACCTCAAATTCGTATTTGCGCTTGAGATAACCCTGTTCACGATCGCTCTTGAGAGACATTTACTCCTCACCCACCCAGTCGTAACCCTGTTCCTCGAGTTTGTGGGCCAGCTCTTCGCCTCCGCTGGTCTGTATCCGCCCTTCTTTCAGCACATGAACCCGGTCCGGGGTTATATAATCCAGGATCCTCCGGTAATGGGTAATCAACAGAATTGTCAGCGGCTGTTGATTGCGCAGTTTCTCTATTCCGGAAGCAACCACCCGCAGGGAATCAATATCAAGGCCGCTGTCGGTTTCATCCATCACCGCCAGCTTCGGGGCCAGCACGGCCATCTGCAGAACCTCGATTCTTTTCTTTTCTCCTCCGGAAAAACCCTCGTTAAGGGAACGGTCCATAAAAGCGGAATCTATCTCAAGCAGCTCCATTTTTTCCTGGAGCAGTTTTCTAAATTCAAGCACCCCTATTTTTTCGCCGCGACAGCTATCCAGGGCGGTCTTCAAAAAATTGCTAATCGTAACCCCCGGTATCTCGGCAGGATATTGAAACCCCAGAAACACACCCCGCCGGGCACGCTCTTCCACCGGCATCGAAAGCAGTGAATCTCCCCTGTGAATTATATCCCCGTTTGTAATTTTAAACCGGGGATGTCCCATAATCGCCTGCCCGAGGGTGGATTTTCCGGCCCCGTTGGGACCCATAACAGCATGCACTTCCCCCTCAGGTATCTCCAGGTTCAACCCCTCCAATATAGGAGTATCCTCCACTTTGACATCCAGGTCCTTGATCTCCAGTTCAAGCATCATAATCGCACTCCCACTAAATTATCTATAAATTTTTAACTGTAATAATAGTTTACTATATAACTTAACTAACTTAAAGACTTAATTGTTCCTGTTTTAACCGGGGAGGAGAAAAAAATAATCTAAAAAGAAAAGGTATACAATTCTAACCACGGCTGAAAAAACTATAGCATACCTGAGTTGAGCGGTTCTGAGATCGAGAAGACACCCTATCAAGAATCGCCAATTCAGGTATCAACAACATCGGAAAAAACAAATTCTTCTTTTCACCAGCTCCCCTGTGGAAAAAAGCCCGAAACCATCAAGCAATTAAAGCTATCGTTCTTGCAGGTTCTTTCACCCACATTTTATTCTGCATTTACTCTTTCTCGAAACTCCTGATTATTTATTCAATAACCCCTGCCCACCCTGGTCTGGAATTATAATCCTCCCGAAGTTCAGCGGAGGCTGACAGGATCTGTGTGCACAGTTTTTCATCTTCTTCAAACCGCTGCAAAAGATCAAGTGCGAACTCCGGGCGGTCCGGGGGATAAAGGTATTCGTGCTGCGGGGGTGCTGTTATTTTGCGCCAGACAGAATTGGCGGGAGCGAGAACAATGCTTGAACCCAGGCAATCAAGGGCGTGGGCCTGCGGGGCGGGACCGGCACCCCGGGGCCAGATATAGGTGGCATATTTTAGCCGGTAATCATCTTCGCTTTCATAAACTATATTTTCGGCTTCAAAATCAAACTCTTTCTTCAGCGGTTCGGGCAAAAGAAGTTGTATACCGGGAAACCGCTCGACAAACTCTCCAATGCAGCCGGCCAGCAGCGGACGGGGAATTTCACCCGAGAGCAGCAGACGAACCGATGGCTCCTCGACTGCGGTTTGCGGAAGACCCGGGGTCCAGGCCGGCAGCAGTTTTTCTTTTTGTTCGCCTTCCCCGGAGTCAAAATCAGCTACAATTTCAAAATCATCAAAACTTCTCAGGCGGGATAAAGACAGCGGCTTTTTCAGCGGGAGGGAAAATAGTTTGCAGAATATATCCAAAAGACGGCTTTCGCTTAAATTTAAAACTACAACTTTTTTTCGCAGCAGACCAGCCAGTAAAAATCGGAACCAGAAAAAGAAGAAACCTCCCTTTTCAGCCTCAAACCGGCGGTTCAGAATCCAGGGTTCCGAAAGCGAATCAAAAAATTCCTCCAACCAACGAATGGCGAACGTATCCCCCTCTCCAACTGGGGGGAGATAAATAAATACCGGCCGGGATTCAGCCATCCACCAGGGCCCGCCTATAAATAGCATCCAGATTCTCAAGAAAAGACTCCGGGCTAAAACAGTAATCAAGTTTTTCCTCTGAAACAGCCTGGTTGATTTCGGATTGCTCTCTGACCAGACGTTTGAAATCTTTACCGGTTTCCCAGCTTTCAGTTGCCAGGGACTGAACCATCTCGTAGGCCCGGGTTCGTTCCCAGCCTGAGTCAACAAGGGCGATCATTACCTTCTGACTGTAGATTACTCCCCGGGTCAAATCTATATTTTCCCGCATCCGATCTGCAAATACGCCCAGATTTTCAAACAGATCCCGACAGGATTTAACCATGTAATGGATAAGATTAAGCGCGTCGGGAAAAATTATCCTTTCCGTGGAGGAGTTACTCAAATCCCGTTCGTGCCAGAGCGCTTCGGTTTCAAAAGCAGAGCTGGCATAGCCGCGCATGCAGCGGGCCTGACCGCTCAACCGCTCGGCTATTATGGGGTTTTTCTTGTGGGGCATCGCCGAGGAACCTTTCTGGTCGGGGTCGAACCTCTCCTGAACCTCACGTATTTCCGTGCGCTGCAGGTTGCGAACCTCCACCGCCATCTTCTCTATCGTCCCGGCCAGGTTGGCCAGCACCGAAAGCACCTCCGCGTGTCGATCGCGCTGTATTATCTGACTGCTGACCGGATCAAAATCTATTCCCAGTTCATCACAGGCAGTTTCTTCCACTTCCGGCGGAAGCTGGGCAAAGGTGCCCACAGCTCCGCTCATTTTACCCACACTGATCTGATCGCGGGCATTTTCAAGCCGCCGGAGCTGACGTTTCCACTCCTCGCGCCAGTTCAAACAGCGCAGGCCAAATGTTGTGGGCTCGGCGTGCACTCCGTGGGTGCGCCCGATCATTACCGTACCCTTATGTTTTTTCGCCAGAGAAGCCAGAAGCTCAATCATTGCTTCGGCTTCGCTGATAAGAATTCCAAGCGAGTTCGAAATACGAATCGCAGTCGACGTATCTTTAACATCGGAAGAAGTAAGCCCCCGATGGACATGGGCGGAAAGCTCACCCAAACTTTCCTCCACGTTTTCAAGAAAAGCAAGCATATCGTGGCGAATTCGGGCCTCAATTTCAGCTATTTTTTCAGTATCCCATTCCACCTGATTATCAATTTTTTCTAAAAATCCCGCTTCAAGATCCCCGGTTTCAACCCGCCCCACAAGCGCCGCCCGTTCAATATCCCACCAGACCCGGTATTTATTTTCCTCCGACCAGATCTCTTT
>CAYTSZ010000191.1:0-3965 GCA_964440635.1 uncultured bacterium | reverse complement strand
CCCTGGATTTCTTTTTTACGGCGCAGTCCCTCCACAGTAAGGTTTTCCCGCAGCCATTTTCCCGACGCGTTTTTCAAATCAAGTGCGGTATTGATTCCAGCCTCACGACATTTTTTTCTGTAGGCCGAACCTATCCCCCAGACGTCTTTTATATCAACTTCTCTGAGCCGGAGATCTATATCTTCCCAGTCCTCTGTATTCTGAACCGGATTCTCATCTTCCCTTTTTGCAATCTCCATGGCTATTTTCGTGAGAGTTTTTGTCGGGCCGATTCCGACGGAAACCGGCAGCCCGATCTGTTTTTTTATTTCAACACGCATCTTCTGGCCATAATTTTCAAGATTATGAAATGTTGCCGGCGGAAGGGAGATAAAATACTCATCGATGGAGTATGTCTCCACCCGGGGCGAATAGTTTTCAAGTAAAATTCGCATCCGGCGGGCCATATCACCGTAAAGGCTGTAGTTGCTGGAACGGATGATGACGTTATTCTTTTTCAGCTTTTTCTTAACTTTAAAATAGGGCGTTCCCATCTTCAATCCCATTTTTTTAGCTTCGCGGGAACGGGCTATGATACAACCATCGTTATTTGAAAGGACCACAACGGGGCGCTGGCACAGACGCGGTTGAAACACGCGTTCACAGGAGACGTAGAAGTTATCACAGTCCACCAGGGCCAGCAGAGGGCGGCCAGCTTTTTTAAAGTTCATGGATGACGTTGGTTACTACTCCCCAGATTCTAAAATCGTTCTGACGGTTGATCTCGATGGTTTCATAGTCGGAATTCTCCGGCTGCAGAGCCGGTTTTCCATCCTCGATACGAAGCCTTTTAACGCTCAATTCCCCGTCAACAACTGCTATAACAATTTTCCCGTCCCGGGGTTCCAGTGAACGGTCCACAACAAGAATATCTCCATCGTGAATACTGGCATCCTGCATTGAATTTCCCGATACCCGGACAAAGAAAGTGGAAGCCGGATTTTTAATCAAATGGTCATTCAGATCGAGCCGGTCCTCTATATAATCGTCCGCCTGGGAGGGAAATCCGGCCGGACAGGAAGCTTCAGCCAGCGGAAGTTCAAGTTTCTGACCGGCGGACGCGGCTGAGATTTCAGTGACAACCATTTTTCCATTCATATGAATACCTCGATTTATCGAAAAGATTAACAATCTGACGACTTCTATAAGTTTAGCAAATTAAAACCCGGCTAAAAATTATTATCTCCTTCTGTACTCAAAAAAAGACAAACAGTTGCCACCACCCGGCTCAAAAGAAGGAAAAGTTAACGGCTTGATTGAGAAAGCACCCGGGAATTTTATGGGGGCCGCCTAAAAAATCTGATACGATACCTTTTTTATTATAACCGATCCTTCCAGTAACCAGGTTTACGAGCGTTATTCATAAACGCAAGAATGAAAATTGCTTTCTCTTGCTCATCATAAGAATAGATAATGGAAAACGGAAAATCAGGCAGGGAGTATCTCCAGACAGAGGCTTCTTCAAGCACACCTATTTTCGGAAATCGGAGGAGAAGTTCATGGATTTCAACTACATTCAAACGCAGTTTTTATCCGGTTCTAAATTCAGCTTCCGAATATTCAACTGCGCAAAGGAACTCTTGACGGGCTTCAGGATGGTAGTTTAAATTCATTCGAGGCGAGCTTTAGCCTCACGCATGACTTCTTCGCCGGATATTAATTCAACCTCACCGTTACGAATTTCTTCCAACCGTCTTTTGGCCACTCTCAACCATTCTTGTTTGATATCAGCGTCTAAATTCTCTTCGAGCATAGAAGTTAATTTAACCAACAGCAACTGCTGCTCCTCGGGCGTAAGACGTTCCACTTCTTGAGTAATTTTCTCAACTGAAGTACTCATGATAACCACCTCTGTTAATAGTATAACCCATCCCCTCCTAAAAATCGAATTCCAATCTACGACCAAAAAGTCGCCAACAACATTTTTATCTGTTTGCTGATTTCCTCTCCCGGAGGATGCGAGTCGGTACCAATCCTGAAAGAGACGCCACCTCCAAAACCTTCTAACGTCATTGCGGGCAAAGGAACGTAGCGACCGCAGACCCGAAATCTATGATATCTTGACGGCCAGTGGAATATTAGGGACGGGGGTTGAGATTTGAGATTCTTCCGCGAACTGAACTCGAAAGTTGAGAAGAGCACAAATCGTGGAAACAGAAAGTAGTTCAGCTTGAGTCGAACTACTTTCGTGGGTGGGACTGAGGTGTCACAGAATCTTTCAAAGACTCCGTCATTCCCGGGCTTGACCCGGGAATCCATTTTGACGTTTATTTATATTTCCCACCCAATCCCGACCCTCTCTTCGTCCCTTCGTAACTCCGGCACCCCGTCACGCTTGCAGCAAAGAAACGACAAAAGACAACTCCGTCCCGGGTTTGAAAGTCCTTGGAAAATTCTATAGGAAGTTCCTTGATCGGGAAGGTTTCAGGGTTCCGCCGGGGTGGTTGTGAAAACGCAAATCGTAACTTCTGGTCCTCCGCAAATTATGAATCAATCAAATATTTTCTTTAACCGTTTCTGTAATACCTCGGCTCTTCCCTGCTGTACTAGATGCGCAGCCAGATAATCTCGAACTCGTGGTTGACTTAAAAGTTTTCCCACCCAATCTTGAATATATTTTTTTACATCTGGTGGCGCACTTTTTATTTCTGAAATGAGATTCGGATAACCATCAACAAGACGGATAATATCCTCAAAATCATGACTGGCGTAGTAATCTTCACTGCCCCGGTCGAGAAATGTATTAATCTTGTCAGCAAAAAGATAGGCCGGACTGAACACCTGAATAGTCAGTTCTTCAGTAAGATCTTTTTCAATAGCATGAGCGATTCCTTCCTCATACCACTCATTAGAAAATCCAAAAAATTCACCTTTGGCTGGCATAACGTCTATTTTCAAATCCTTATATTTCCAGCGGCAAACAGGATCCCCCGGATCCCTGGATTGCTTTAAGCCAATAGAACGTAATTTATTCTCAGTTTTAACATATTCTCCGTAAGTCGTTGTTTTCACGACTGTATCCACATCCAGCGTGGTCCGCGGTTTTTCCGCTGCGGGGTCCTTAATGTAAAGAGGAATAACAGCCCCGCCCACATATGTAACTTGTTGGTCCAGTTTTTTCAATACCCGGTGAGCTTTGATCAACTTTTTCACAGAGGGATGCATCAGTTTTCTTCTTCATTTTCAGACTTTTTGAAACGGTTTTCACATATTTCCAGAGCAAGCATCTGCTCCCGCGGGCGGCCGACCCGAATGGCCTCTACCAGGTTCAACCACTCATACAGCTCCTGATCTTTTTTTACCGCCGGGGGAACCGAGGAATATAGCGGTTCTATCTTTTGACCCCGCACCTCTCCCTCGGGATCAGCCCAGACATATACATCTTCGGCGACGGACTGTATTTCATCGCTCAGCGGTGGACCCGAATGAGCGGTCGGTATCCCACGAACCAACCGACCGGTTTTAACATAAAAAATATAGCGCAGTCCCTTGAGCATTCTCAAAAATTCTTCCCACAGTACCGCCCGGCTTTTTTTACTATAAATACCGGATTCGGCAGCACGCTTCAGAGCCTCATGAACTTCAGAATGACTCATAGCCAGTTCTTTGGCCAAACTGCGATAGGTCCAGTCCCGGCCTTTTGAAACCTGCACCTTCAGACAGACAACAACATCCTGTGGTTTTAACATTAAAATCCATCCTTTGTATATTTTGTTCGCTGTTCGCGAACTACAAACATTATAAGACAAATGCCCGCCAAAAGCAACATTTATCGTAAATAAATGGAGTTAGCACCCGGTCAGAGAAACCAGGCCGCAAGGTGGGATAATAAAGATTCCGGTTCTTATATAAACCTTGCACCGATTCGGATCTATCAAACAGCTAGTTTGATTTTATTTCTAGTCTTACTGCTATCTGCTTAAATT
>CAYTSZ010000190.1:0-3966 GCA_964440635.1 uncultured bacterium | reverse complement strand
TCTCCCCGTGATGTGGCCCGGCGGAAGGGATCACGAGACCGCAGCCGCCAAGCAATAAAACCAAAACCGGAAGTATGAGAACCAGTTTTTTCATTCTACAAAACCAAAAAACCAGGACAATATAATCTTATTAAAACTACCCGGCCAGGGATAAATACGCTCAATCCGATTATCTGCTGTATTTATTTCCTCAACATTGGGCAGGCTCGCTTTTGTTTCTATCTCGATGATGTCTTTTTCTATTGGTCCCAGTTGCTTTAAGGAAAAATAAACCTGTTTAATCTCCCCCGCGTTAAGTGACGGGATAGTTTTCGTTACAAAAGAATTTCCATTTATTATCAGCTCAACATTAACTTTCTCCTCATCTTCACTTCCCCGGTTTACTACCTCCGCAACCCCCGAAACCTCGTCATTGGCCGAAATTAATTTAAAATCCTCAACTTTAATATCATGCACTTCATTCTGATCCACCTGCAGGTAACCACTCTGTATCAAGGATGGTTTGAGCATATCCCTGGTGTAGCTTTTACGGACGGTTATCATATAGGAACAGAGTCTCCCCAACTTCTCCTGAACTACCGGCAACTGCCATATTATTTTTCTGTTAACAACTTCGCCGGTATTAAGTCCGAAAACTTCAATAACAGATCTGGTATCCGACCCGTCGACCCGGCTGTCATCAGAAGCGTAAAACCTGATTTTTCCCTGATCTAATTTTTTATTGCCAGAGTTCTCATAGGTAATATCTACAACCACCTGTCCCCCGCTAACACCTTTTTCCGGGATAATCTTATGATTGATCAGGGTTAAGTTGCCTCCTTCATCTCCCGCGGACTCAGTCACGAATTTATAAGCATTTACTCGTTCATATTTACTAAATTTAATCGATCCGACGGGGAATATTTTTTCCGTGGCAGTATAGAGGCGAGAAAGATACCCAAGATCCTCAACCTCATCTTTCCAAATTTCGGACTTAAGGGCCAGAACACCCGAAACCAGGGCAGAGGCAATAGCGGTCCCCCGTCCAATAGAAACGGTTTCCCCCGTCTCCACTGTGACCAGGCTCTTCACATCCTTTCCGGGCGCGACAACATCCACCCATATCCCGTAATTGGAATTGCCGATCTCTTTCGATTCCGTTATCCCGCCCACACCAACTACGGTGTCGTAAGCGGCCGGATAAAAGGGAATATCAAGCCCCAGGTTTCCTGCCGGAGCAACTACCGAAACGGTATTTTGATGGGCATATTCCACGGCATCTCTAAGTTCATTGTAATCAACATAAGAACCATAACCCACCAGAATTAGGTCTGCCCCCTCATCGGTGGCGCGGCGAATACCCTCGGCCAGCGTTTCCACCGTACCGGTGCCTTCGTCATTTATGACTTTCACCGGCAATATCTTCGCCCACGGGCATACCCCGTCTATACCTATCCCATTGTTACGGTTGGCCGCTATCAGCCCGGCAAGAAAAGTGCCCTGGCCCAGCGGGTCATGGCCGGCAGAAGTGTCCCGGGTAAGATTTATCGGCGACAGTAGTTTCCCTTGAAGGTCAGGATGATCAGTGTCCACACCGGTAGAAAGCACCGCCACGGTAACAGGACTGCCCTGGCCAACAGCCGCAATGGCTTCCTCGATATGCATGGCCTCATGGGCCCAGTTGGCCCGGGCAGTTGCAGGGGAAAAAACAAGCAGAAAGAGGGAGAGATAAATAAGGATGTAGAGATACGGGATAACTTTTAGGTAAGATTTAAAAAGGTGACCGCTTATTCTATTTTCACACTCGATACCGCTGCACCCTCTCTTCTGAAACTTGAATTAACTGATTTGCAGCGAGTTATTCTATACCTGACCCCGACTTTTTTGATTAATAAATATCATATTACTATATTGTCACGGGCAAATCAAAGAAGGTGTCTGGGGGGACATCGAAGATGCGAAGACGCGCGACGGCAAAGTCAACGGCGGTTGAACGCAAAGGCGCGAAAAAATTCAACAACAAGTAACCAGGAACTTGAGTTTAACCGGGAACCAGGTTTTTTTGGGGGCAAATATTCGTGATTTTCTTGTGTTGTGTTAGAATGCTACTGGTTTGTGGATTTTTTCGCGGGCACTGGGTTTAATATAAATACGGGCAGGTATTATTTATGTCGTTTAGACAATCTGATAGATTTGGTGAATTTGATTTGAAAAAGTTACTGGTGCCGGTCTGTCTGATTCTGGCTCTTCTGGTAATTACCGGGGTTTACCACATTTATAAGCCTTTGCCCGAGGGGCTTAGTATGGAAGGGGAAATCAACCGTGTCCCCTCCTCGGCGGTCTCTTTTCTGACGGATTACTCTTTTATTGACAGCAAGGGGGAAAGACAAACCGATCAGGAGATATTTGATGAGATATTTTCTCTGATAAGAGGGGCCGAAGATTTTATCCTGCTGGATATGTTTCTCTTCAATGATTTTCTGGGAGCCGAACCTCGAAAACTGCGTGAGTTGTCGGAGGAACTTACCTCCCTGCTTGTTCAAAAAAAGAAAGCCCGGCCGGAAATGGAAATAATTTTTATCAGTGATCCAATAAATACAATATACGGTGCGCAGCAATCGGAAGATTTTTTGCGGCTCCGGAAGGCCGGAGTTGAAGTTGTTTTAACTGATTTAAAAAAGTTGCGGGACAGCAATATTATTTATTCGCCCTTCTGGAGAGTGTTTTTTCAGTGGTTTGGAACCGGCAACGGAGGTTTCATGCCCAATCCTTTTGAGCCTGACGGCGAGGGAATATCTATCAGGGCATATCTTAAACTTTTGAATTTCAAGGCAAACCACCGCAAAGTTATTGTCGCCGACAGCATGTTCGGCGGGAATAAAACGCTGTCCACAATTGTCACCTCCGCCAATCCCCACGACGGTTCAAGTGCGCATGAAAATGTGGCCCTGCGGGTGGATGGTTTTATCTGGAGGGATATTCTGGCCGGTGAACTGGCTGTCATCAATATGTCTGACTATGACATCGAGTTGCCATGGGGAAAAATAGCCGAACTGGAAACTTTAGAGCAACCCCGATCAGTTGAAAACCCGCTGGAGGTTCAGGTGCTGACGGAAGAAAAAATTCGGCAAAAAATGCTGGAGTTGCTGGAAAATTCAGATAAAAATGATTCCGTTAAGATTGTGATGTTTTATATTTCCGACAGAAAGATCATAAACTCGCTGCTTGAAGCTGAAAAACGGGGCGTGGAAATCAGGCTTGTTCTGGATCCAAACAAGGACGCATTCGGGCGGAAAAAGACAGGAATTCCGACCCGGCCGGTTGCCCGGGAACTTCGGGAAAAATCAGACGGAGATATTAAAATCAGATGGTGTGACACAAGAGGAGAACAGTGCCACAGCAAGATGATTCTGGTGAACCGGGCCGGGACTTATTTTCTGAATCTGGGTTCTGCGAATTTAACCAGGAGAAACCTCGGCGATTACAACCTGGAAACGAATCTTCTGGTTTCCGGCTCCCGGCAGGCGAAGGCAATAAGGGACGCGAACGAATATTTTGAGAAAATCTGGGCGAATGAAAACGGAAGGATATATACGGCTGATTATCAGAAATACGCCAGTGATTCTTTTCTCAAAAGAAGCAGCTATTTAATTATGGAATACACGGGTTTTTGCTCCTTTTAACGCAGAGGGGGGAAACATCGAAGAGGCGTAACGACAACATCAACAGCTTTTTACCACAGAGGTCACAGAGGGACACAGAGGAAATCAAAACATTTTAATGGGGGAACTTCAACATCCAACTCAAAAGCAGGTTTAACACAGAGGACACGGAGGAAATTCAAAAGATTTTGAGAAAGGGAGCGTCAAAACCTTATTAGCTCGTAGATTAACGCAGATCGGCGCAGATTTTTATTAATAAGTCAAAACCACTAGATTCCGGCTCGCACTGTTCTTACACATCCTTGTGTTCGCAGCATTAGCACAT